>JAUIAZ010000087.1 GCA_030427465.1 Gammaproteobacteria bacterium
CACCTGAGTATGCGCCAGCACATGTACGATATTGATTTGGTAGGAGAAGAGAAAACCAATTTCGACCTGCAGTTTTCCGGGGCCGTTTCGGTTTTCTTCTGAGCAGGCATCGGACGCTTGAAATGCGGAGTGTGAGGAGTTTAGTGGTATGAAAAACCGACGCAACACCCGACCGGGTCTCTGGATGGCAGTTTGTCTGTTGGCACTCGGGCTGGCGGCTAACCCTGCCTGGTCTGAGGAACTGAGCGGGCCTGCCAAGGACTTCACCCTGAAAAGCAAGGGGGGAAGCAATCTGCGCCTGGAAGACCAGCGTGGCCAGGTGGTGATGATGAACTTCTGGGCCTCCTGGTGCGGGCCCTGCCGTCAGGAAATGCCACTGCTTCAGGCACTTTACGAAAAGTATGAAAAGTTCGGCTTCACCATACTGGCGGTGAATGTTGATGAGCGCAGTGAACTGGCAGACAACTTCCTCAAGGATGTGCCGGTCGGTTTTCCGGTGCTATATGACAGCAGTAGCAAAGTCAGTGCACTGTATGACGTGGATGCAATGCCGACTACCATCATGATTGACCGTGATGGCAATCAGCGGTATCTGCACCGCGGATACAAGCCCGGCTATGAAGCCCATTACGAAAAACAGATTCGCAAACTGATTCGGGAATAGGTCATGAAAACGCGCAAAATGACTGCTGGCCTGCTGATCGGGGCTGTCTTTGCCCTGACAGGCGGCTGTGCTTCACTCGCTGAGATTGAGCCCTGGGTGAAGCCTTATGAGCGGGATAATCTGGCAGACCCCATCATGAGTCTGGGGCGGCATGCCAGCGCTGGCAGCTACATGAATCATGTCTATCAGTCACGGGAAGGTGCCCGGGGGGCTGAAGGCGGGGCCGGGGGTGGCTGTGGCTGCAACTGAGCGTTTTTTTCTGCGGCTGGTGCTGCTGACCGTGCTGTTTGCCGGTTCCGGAGTGGCTCGCACGGCGGTCTTGCCCGAAGAGGCAGCGGATGTGCTGTACCACCGTTACGAGGGCGGCGGTATGACCATTGATGGTCCCTCGGTACTCGTGCGCAAAAACATCGGTGAGCAGTTTTCCATCAGTGGTCACTACTACGTAGACTCCGTGTCGGCCGCCTCGGTCGATGTGCTGGCTACCGCCAGTGAATATACGGAAGAGCGCACGGAATATTCTGCAGGCTTTGACTTCCTCAAGGAAAAAACGCTCATGAGCGTGGGGTACGTGCAGAGTGATGAGAACGACTTCGAAGCCCGCTCCATACACTTGTCCATATCTCAGGACATGTTCGGGGATCTGACCAACCTGACCCTGGGCTACTCGGTGGGCTGGGATGAGGTCGGCAAGGTCGACAGTGATTTTTCAGAGGATGCCCGGCGCCAGAACTACCGTATCGGGATCACCCAGGTTCTGACCCGCAATATGCTGCTGGGTTTCAATTACGAAGCCATAACCGACCGGGGTTTTCTGAATAACCCCTATCGCCGGGTTCGTTACGAAGACCCGCTCTCGCCGCGAGGCTACGAGTACCAGGATGAGGTATACCCGGAAACCCGGACCAGTAACGCAAGCGCGCTGAGACTGCTGTATTACCTGCCTTACCGGGCTTCAATCAAGGGTGAGTACCGGTACTACTCGGATACCTGGGGCATTGAGGCGCACACAATAGAGGCCGCTTACGTTCACCCCATCGGCAGCCACTGGATCGCAGAGGCCAAAGTCCGCTATTACAAACAGTCAGACGCCGACTTTTACAGTGACCTGTATCCTTTCCGCGATGCCCAGAGTGTTCTGGCGCGCGACAAGGAGCTGAGCAAGTTCACTGGAATGACCTACGGTGTCGGAATCAGCTACGGCACCGAAGTCCGTGAGTTTTCCGGTGTCGACAAGCTGGAGTTCAGTCTGCTGCTGGACTTTATGGAATTCAGTTATGACAACTTCCGCGATGTGACTGAAACCGGATTCGCTGTCGGTGAAGAGCCGCTGTATGAGTTCGATGCGACGGTCACCCGGGCCTATGTCACTGTGTATTACTAGGCGCAAATGAAAGAGAACAGGATGGACAACATGAACCTGAAGCGCAGCACGACCCGGATTCTGGGCGGTATTCTGGCCACCATGCTACTGGTTGCCCAACAGGCAATGGCGGCGGACGGGGCTGCCGTTGGTCCGGAAGACGGAGAGCCGGTCGCTGCACAGGTGGAAGATCTGAAGAAGCTGGTAATCGATATCAACCGGGACATGTTTATCCTGGAAGAAGATCTGCTTTTCCCTGCCAATACCCAGGTCACCGTTTTCCTGAGTGTAAATACCGGTCAGTTTCTGAAACTGGACGCAGTCAAACTGAAAATTAACGAGGAAGTGGTAGCCGCTCACTTGTACACCGATCGCCAGAACCGGGCGCTGGAGCGAGGCGGCATGCAAAGGCTGTATACCGGGAACCTGAAGACCGGAACCCACGAAATTACTGCCTTTGTCGAGGGTATGGGGCCTGACCAGAGAGAGTACAAGCAAGCGGCCACCCTGAATGTCGAGAAGGACAGTGAGGTACTGGCGCTGGAGATCCGTATTCAGGATCAGAGTTCTAATTATCAGCCCACTGTGAGCCTGGTTGAATGGGAATAGGCGGTATGGCGTGCAAACCGGCACGGCGGGGCCGCCCCCTGATGGTGGCCTTGCTGGCTTTGGGCCTGTCTGCCCAGGTCTGGTCGGAGGACTCAGCGGAAGCCCCCGAGAGGGCTCGTGATCTGGCCTATGGTAATGCAGTTTATAACTATTATCAGGGCGATTATTTCACGGCCCTGACGCAGCTGTCGGTGGCAGAGAAGACCGGTGGTATTCAGGGGCATGCCCAGCATCCTGAATTGCTCAGGGGCGGCATCATGCTGTCTTATGGCATGACACGCACAGCAGAGAACATTTTTCAGCGTCTGCTCTCTGAAAACCAGGATTCGGCTACGCGCAACCTGGCCTGGTTTTATCTTGGAAAGACCTACTATCTGGAGCGAGCCATGAACCGGGCGAAGGATGCGCTCGCCCGGGTTAACGTGGAAGAACTCTCGGAAAGTCGGCCGGATCTGGTGGATGAGTGGCATTACCTGCAAGGGCTGACCGCGCTTGTACAGAGCGACTGGGAGGCGCTTTCCGAGTCAGTCGAAGCCTTGCCTGAGGGCAGCATCTGGCAGAGCTATCTGCAGGTCAACGAAGCCCTGCTTGCGCCAGTTACCCGTCCGGCTGATGCTGAAGGGGATACCCCGGCTGAGGCGGCGGATGCCATTGAAACCGACCCCGCGCAGGTACGAATTGATCGGCTGCAGGCTGTGTCCCTGCCGACCGCTGAAGACGCGGCGGGGCTGGATGCCGAAGTTCAGGCCCTGAATGACCGGGTCAGTCTGACCGAAGCCGGATACCGCCTGGATCAGGGAGACTTCGACGGAGCCATGACAGCTTTTCGCCGCATCCGGGTAAATGGCCCTTTTTCGGATCAGGCACTATATGGTTTTGCCCTGGCCGCGACAGAGTCCCAGCAGTTCGGACTGGCGCTGCAGGCACTCAACACGCTGGCTGAACGCCCGCTCTTTAATCCGCTGGTCAGGCAGGCTCCCTATGCCCGGGGCTATCTGTATGAGCAGATGGGTCAGCAGGTGCTGGCCCGTGAGGCTTATGCCAATGCCGTCAGGAACTATGCCGATTCCCGGATTACCCTGGCCGGGCTGCGTGACAATCTGAGTCTGGAGAGCGTGACAGCGGCTTTGCGGGTCGGTGAAAACGAGACAGGGCTTAACCTGCGGGACCCGGAAGTTCCGAGAGATGCCTATGGCAGACTCATTGTGTCTCCTGCCGATTACAGCCTGGCCATGGTCATGGCTTCGGAACAGTTTCAGGATGCGCTTCAGGATATGCATGAACTGCATACACTGGAGCGGGAAATCGCAGGCTGGCAGAACCGTATTGACGTATTTGAGCAGGCTTTGACGGCACGTATTGAAACCAAGCAGCAGAAGGCCGTGAGTACGGGTGAAGTGCTGTCCCAACAACGGGCAGATGAGTGGATTGCCCGAACTGAAGCCTTTGAAACGGCGATCACCGACGCTGAGGCAGAGGAAGACCCTTTTTTCTTTCTGAATGCCGGGCAACTTGAATTCCAGAACATCATTGCGGGCACCAGAAAGCGCCTTGACCGCTTACCGGATGGCCCGGATAAACAGGAGTTCAGTGAAAAACTGCGCCGTATAGAAGCTTATTTTACCTGGTGGGCTCATGACACTTACGGGGTGAATCGGTGGGCTGCACGGAAGCAACAGATCGCGCTGAAGAAAGCAGTAGATACCTTTAGCGGGCAACGCCAGCGCATGAATGAACTGATGGCAACGGATACGGACAACCAGAGGCTCGCTGACCGGATTGCGACACTCAAGAGCCGGATTGAGGGCAGCGGAGGTAACCTGGATGCCCTCAAGCAAGCCAGTACGGACCGGCTACTGGGTCTTCTGGAGGCAGACCTTAATGCCCAGCTGCGTGAAACCGAGCGCTACTGGCGGGCTTCCCAGGATGCATTGGCGCGTCTGATCGATGACGCCTACGAAGCCGGGCAGGAGACACTGACCGAAGAAGCCGAAGAGGCTCCAGTGCAGGGAGACGAGCAATGAACAGTCGTCTTCACAAGTCCTTATTGCTGCTGCTGTGTGCTACCACGCTGAGCGCCTGTTCCGGCAAGATACCACTGATCAATGCGGAAGTGGTTGAGGATAAGCCTCGGGCAGCCACGCTGGCGGATCTGCAGCCAGCCGTTTTTGAGCCGCCTGCCACTGAAGTGCAGACGGTATCCATTGACGAAGTCATCCGCAACTATGAACTGCTGCTGGAAATGTCACCGGATCCGGAAACCCGGCTGCTGGCCATGCAGCGACTTGCCGATCTGCGGGTGGAAAAAGGCGAGTTGGGCCTGGACGCCACGGGTAATGCCGAGCTGACTGCCGCCATCCTGTCGCTTGAACAGTTGCTGGAAGAGTACCCGGAACACCGAAGCAATGACCGGGTGCTGTATCAACTGGCAAAAACTCGCGATCTGCAGGGGAATCAGGAGGAAAATCTGGAAACCCTGGACCGTATCATAGCCGAGCATCCAGACTCCCGGTACCGCGCAGAGGTACAGTTCCGGCGCGGTGAAATCCTGTTCTCCCGGGGGGAATATGTGGCGGCACAGCAGGCCTTTGAAGATGTGCTGGCTACCGGTGAACCACAGTTTCAGGTGACCGGCCACTACATGCGTGGCTGGAGCCTGTTCAAGCAGAATCGCTATGAAGTGGCGCTAATGGCCTTCACCAATGTGCTGGACATTCTCTTGCCGGAAGGGGCGCTGGTGACCTCCATCGATCAGCAGAACCAGACACTCGTCGAAGACCTGCTGCGTGTGATGGGGCTGGGCTTCAGTTACGAGGGCGGGGCGAATGCCATCCCGGGGCTGTTTGCCCGTACCGGCAGCAAACCCTACGAATTTCTGGTCTATGACCGCTATGGGCAACTACTGCTGGAAAAAGAGCAGTACAGCGATGCTATCGAAGTTTACCGGACCTTCATCCAGATTTATCCGCTGAGCCTTTACGCTCCGCAGTATCAGCAGCGCATTATTGATGTCACGCTGCAGGCCGGCTTTGCCAGCTCGGTCCTCGAAGAGAAAGAGCGCTTTGTCACGCAATATGGTAAAGATACGGCTTTCTGGAACAGCAACAATCCGATTGATCTTGAGTTCACGCGAGAGAAGTTGGCGGAATATATTCCGGAACTGGCGGCTGTTCACTACAATCTCGGCAAACAGGCCCGTGAAACCCAGCCCGCCACCCGCGCAACGCTCGACACGTCCTGGGAAGAGTATGGCAAAGCGGCAGAATACTACCGTGCGTTTGCAGAGACCTTTCCTGAAATGCCGGACACCCCCAGAATGCTGTTCCTTCTGGGCGAGAGTGAAGCGGCCCGCGAGAACTGGCAGGCAGCCATTGATGCCTGGGAGCGCAGTGGCTTCGACTATCCGAAGTATCCGGATGCCGCCGAGTCAGCTTATGCCGCGATTCTGGGGTACCCTTCTGCGATTGAGCAGGTTGAAAAGCAACCGGCTGGCGAACAGCGTGATGGACTGCTGCAAGCGCTGGAAAAGCAGCAACAGGAGACCCGGCTGCGTTTTGTGCGTGTTCACAGTACCGACCCCAGAGCTTCAGATGTGCTCTATACAGCCGCTGCCGAAGTCTTCCGTGAAGAGCTTTATCATGAAACCATTCCCCTGGCCGAACAATTACTTGCCTGGCAGCCGGCCATTCCGCTGGATCGTCAGAGAGATGCTCGCTTGCTGAAAGCTCACAGTTTGTTTGCACTGGAAAATTATGGGCAGGCGGAACTGGCCTATGAAGAGGCGTTGGTGACACTGACACCCGAAGACCCCAGGCGCAAGGCGGTCAGCAACAATCTGGCGGCGAGTATTTTCCGTCAGGCAGAAACCGCCAGGGATCAGGGTAATGTGGCACTGGCTATTGCCGGCTTTCAACGGGTTGTGGAGAAGGCACCCCGGTCTGATGTTCGGGTCAATGCCGAATATGACCTGGCCAGCCTGTATCTGGAAACGGAGCAGTGGTCCGAGGCCATCCCGGTTCTGGAAGGCTTCAGAAATCGCTACCCCGATCACAGCCTGAGCGGTGGCATTGCCGGTAAACTTGCTCTCGCCTATCAGGCCACGGAGCAGTGGGGGCTGGCAGCAACTGAGGTCTCCAGAATGGGCGGGCCGGATGAAACGCCAGAGCAGAAGCGTGAGCGTCTGCTTATCACTGCTGAACTGTATGAGCGGGGCGGCCGGACACCGGAAGCCATCAACGCCTATCGCAGTTACGCCAATACCTATCCGGAACCACTGGAAGACTATTTTGATGCAGCGGCGAAGCTGGTGGTGCTTTACGGGGAAACCGGGCAATCAGACAAGCGGCGTTTCTGGCTGAAGAAGCAGGTAGAGACTTACCAGAAGCACTCTGATCAGGCCAGTGACAGACTGCGCTACATGACAGCCTCGGCCGCTACGGAACTGGCTGAAGAAGCCTTTTCCGACTTTACAGATATCAAGCTGAGGCTGCCGCTGCAGAAGAGTATGCCGCGTAAGACCAAAGCCCTGCGCGATACCATGAAAGCCTATCAGGACATCAGTGCCCTGGGGGTCGCCGAGTTTTCTACACAGGCGGGATACCGGATGGCAGAGCTTTACGCCATCCTCAGTCGTGACCTGATGGACTCCGACCGGCCGGCAGGCTTGAGTGAACTGGAACTTGAGCAGTACGATTTGTTACTGGAAGAGCAGGCATTTCCATTTGAGGAAAGTGCCATAAGCATCCACGAGCAGAACGTACAGAAAAGCTGGGAGGGCCTGTATGATGAATGGGTCAGAAACAGCTTTGAAGCGCTGGGGCGATTGTTCCCGGCAAGATATCGCAAGGAAGAAAAGTTAGGAGGAGCCTATGATTCGCTGTGACTCGAGACGCTGGTGCTGGTCTCTGGTGGCCGCAGTGATCTTTCTCGCCGGCTGTGCGGGCAAACAGGTCGCGCCGGTAGCAGAACCTGAGGCATCTGATGCCGTCAGTGATCAGGTCGACGGACAGAGCGGTCAGGGGCCTGCGCCGGTCGACCCACTGGTACAGCAACAGTTTGATACCGCCGTGAATGCCATGCGATCCGGAGACAAGGATTCGGCCCGAACCCAGTTCCTGACCCTGCACAATGCGCATCCCGAACTCAGTGGCCCCCTGCTCAACCTGGGGATTCTGGCCCGCGAAGCGGGGCAGATGGAAGAGGCCAGAAACTATTTCGAGAAGGCCCTTGAACAGAACCCGGCCAGTACCGAGGCTCTGAACTTCCTCGGTGTCATGTCACGAGAAGACGGTGAATTCGAAGCAGCGGAGTCCTACTATCGCAAGGCCCTCAGTCTGAAAGAGAATTATGCACCCGCCCATCTGAACCTGGGTATTCTTCTGGAGCTGTACCGCGGTCGATTTGAAGAGGCACTCGGGCATTACGAGAAGTACCAGAACCTGCAGGCCGAGCCGGATCCGCTGGTAGACCGCTGGATTGCCGACCTGAAACTGAGGCTGAGATGATAGCTTTCCTGAGGCTGCGCGCCCCCACAAGCGGCTTGGCCTTGTGGCTGGCCCTGATCACGCTGCTGCCACTGGTCGCGGTCGGAACCACCCTCGCCCAGGAGTCAGCAGAGGAGGGTGGCGTACTGGTTTTTGAGGCCGCACGAATACGCGGTAACCAGGAACTGCCCAACGTGCTGTACGTGATTCCCTGGCGTCCACTGGAGCGCGGTGAAATGCGCAATGAAGAGACCCTGGGTTCACTCGTGGACAGCGGGCGCGGGAAGCCTCTCTATCGAGAAGAGTTCCGGCGGGTGGTAAACTATTACGATGTTTTTCATGCGGTTCATATCGAGCCGCCCCAAGAGGTTAAACCATGACCTCATTAACATTTTAACCTTTATCCACAAAAGATTCGGCGCAATCTGGCGCAACACTTACTACACTTAGGGAAGTCCAGTGTGGCAAATGTTGTTTCCGACTCTGCCGGTTACCTGATCGAACGCTGCTAGTAAGGAGTGACTCAGACATGTTCGAAACCATCATCCGTTTTTTCCAAGAAGGTGGATTCTTTATGTATCCCATCGCATTGATCCTGGCTCTGGGGCTGGCCATTGCGATTGAACGGTACATCTACCTGACCATTTCCAAACGGACCAACCGGGAGGATTTCAATCGTCTGCACCGGTTAATTGCTGGTCGGGATTTTCAGGGTGCCCTGAACTTTGCCAAGCAGTCCTCTTCCGCCATGTCGAGCATGATTGCGTCTGGACTCATCCGTCTGGGGCGTAAGCAGAGCCGTGATGATATCGAGTACGCCATGGAAGAGGGGTTGATGGAGACCTTGCCAAGACTGGAGAAACGCACTCAGTACCTGGCAACGCTGGCCAACGTATCCACTCTGCTAGGCCTTCTGGGCACAATCATTGGTCTCATTGCGGCGTTTACAGCGGTGGCATCGGCTGACCCGGCGGAAAAAGCTTCCCTGTTGTCGCAATCCATCTCGGTGGCGATGAATACAACGGCATTCGGGTTGATTTCTGCCATTCCCCTGCTTCTGTTGCACGCGGTACTGCAAACCAAAACCAACGAAATTGTGGACAGTTTCGAAATGGCGGGCATCAAGGTCATGAACCTGATCACTGAAAAGAGCGATAGCCCAAACAGCCCATCAGCCTAGGACTCTGGCATGCGTAGGAAGCATAAACGCCTGAGTAGTGACGCGGATCTGGATATAACCGCGTTCATGAATCTGATGATCGTTCTGGTTCCGGTTCTGCTGATCAATATGGTTTTTGCCCATACCAGCATTCTGGATCTGAACTTTCCTGAGGAGTCAGCAGGCAGTAACAACCCGGACAAGCCGCTCCAGCTTCAGGTCATGATTCTGGATGAACAGCTTGTCGTATCCGACAATCAGGGCGGGGTTATCAAGCAGATTCCCATGACCAACGGGACCGTGCATGACTATGAGACCCTTGGATTGGTGATGAAGGACATCAAGGCCCGTGTGCCTGACAAGAAAGATGTCACAATCATGCCGCGCCCGGATACCTCTTACCAGATGCTTGTATCCGTCATGGATACTGTGCGCTCGTACAAGGCAGTGGTGGCCGGCAGTGTGGTTGATGCCGAACTGTTCCCCGAGATATCAATTGCCGATGCGCCGGAAATTATACCGGCTGGCGAAGGGGAGGGCTCATGAAACAGTCAGCCCGCGCCAAACGCTTTGAGCGTCACTACCGGCGTAACAAGAAGGTCAGCGGCCTGAATCTGGTATCGTTGATGGACATATTCACCATTCTGGTTTTCTTCCTGATGGTGAACTCCTCTGATGTTCAGGTACTTAACCAGAATAACAGCGTTCGTCTGCCGGTATCTGTTGCTGAGCAGCCGCCGAGAGAAACACTCGCTCTCTCCGTGACCGCCTCGGATATTCTGGTATCCGGAAGGCCGGTGGTGAGTGTTGCTGTTCTGGAGTCCTTCGAAGGTGAGGTAGAGCCTCTTCTGAAGAGCGAGCTGGAATACCAGGCTTCTCGCGCCCGGACGCCTGTACCGGAGTCCGGTCGGCGTATCACGATCGTTGCGGATCGCGAACTGCCCTATGCCTTGCTGAAAAAAATCATGTCTACGTGTGTAGATGCGGGTTATTCGGCCATATCACTGGCAGTGAATCGCAAAGCAGTAGAGCAGGGAGCATGATGTGGCTTTGAACACGATAGGACTACCATGGAGTAGAGACCCGAACGAACAGAACCGTTTCCGGGTGGCGCTGGCGACAGTGCTGGTGGTCTTTTTGGCACTGTCGATCACGATACCGCTGATTGATGTGCCAGAGCAGACCCGCGAAGAGATGGAGGAGTTACCGCCTCAGCTCGCTCGTGTCGTACTCGAGAAGCGTGAGTTACCGAAACCCCCTGAACCCGAGCCCGAACCGGAGCCTGAGCCCGAACCGGAGCCTGAGCCCGAGCCGGAACCCGAGCCCGAACCGCCCAAGCCTGAGCCCAAGCCGGAACCCAAACCGGAAACGATAGAAAAAGCCCGGGAAAAGGCCCAGAACACCGGTCTGCTGGCCATGCAGGATCAACTGAGTGATCTGCGGGCACTCGCTGACACAGTACAGCTCGATAACCCGACTCTCGTGACGGCAAAGCCGATTACCCGAAAGGCTGGAGATCGTTTGGTGTCACAGGTGTCTACTGCCAGCAGTGGCGGGATCGATGCGTCTGAGCTGGATCAATCAGCCCAGCAGATCGCACTGGCGAGCCGTAAAACCACGGAAGTGGCAGCGCCGGACTCTCTGCGTGAAGCCGAACAGGCTGCGGCCAGCAAGAAACGGGCGGAAGCCGGTGCCAGCCGCAGTCGTGAAGAGATACGCCGGGTGTTTGATGCCAATAAGTCGGCTATCTTCGCGATTTACAACCGCGAGTTGCGGCGCAACCCGACCCTGCAGGGTTCCATCACTCCTGAGTTGGTCATAGAGCCGAACGGCAGTGTAACCTCCTGTGAAGTGGTAGAGTCTTCGCTGAATGAGCCTGACCTGGAGAAGAAGATCTGTAACCGGCTCAGACTGGTTAATTTCGGGAACAAGCCAGGGGTCAAAAAGGCGACGATCCGCTATCCGATCGAGTTGCTGCCGGGCTGATAAGCAGACGGTGGTAGCATGAGAAAGGGCGCTTAGTCGCCCTTTTTGTTTTCTTCCCGGGAGGAGGACTCGGACGCGTCATCCGGTTGCGTTGCCGAGCTTTCTGAAGAGGCCGGATTGTCGGTTTTTTCGTCGCGGTTTTTGGCGGACTCTGTTTCCTTTCGGGTCTCTTTTTCGGCCTTAACCTTCTGCTTGATGTTGTCTTCCTGCTCTACGGCAAAGTGCAGGCCCATTTCAAAGGCCTGGCGAGTGAACCCCAAAACCTTTTTGAAGCCCTCATCAGACAAATGCCGAGCGACGTCATGCCGCCGGTAGATGTTGATGAATTCGCGCTCACGTTCATAATGCAGAGGCAGACGACCGAGTCCCCAGTCGTTCAGGAACTTCCACAGCTCCGGGTTATAAGTGCGTGTGTACTTCAGAATGAAGGGCACCGGATCATTCCGAGCCAGTAGAGCCGCCAGTCGGAGTATCAGTTCAAAACTGATGGTGGCGGTGCCGTTCTCCACCGCTTCCCAAAAGGTTTTGTCTTTCAGGTTCAGGGCATCGCCCAGTTCTGTGACGGTAAGACCCGCGACTTCGCGAAGATCCTTCAGGGACTGGCCTGCGGCCACCATCAATTTCAGCTGATCCTGTGACTTCAGAATGGTGCGGCCTACCTTCACGGAGCTATCCGTGGTGCGACGTGCCATTTTGAGTGCCGAGCTGGTAATTGAACCGATCCGGCCAAACCAACCCGTTTCTTTTGGAGGGGGCTCGGCCTTTTTTCGGGAACGCGGATTCACCGAGCCGGGCTTTACACGCTCGTTGCTGTCTTTGCTATCTGGTGCACTTTTGTTGCGCTGTGATTTTTCCTTTCTGTCAGAGCCGGACGACCGGTTGTTACCGGAGCGCTTGCTGTCCGATTCGGAATTACGCCGGTTGGCCTGGGAACCTTTACTGCTCCG
>JAUIAZ010000088.1 GCA_030427465.1 Gammaproteobacteria bacterium
GGGTAGTTGGCGCGGACCACAACAGTCGGGGGAACCACATCCGGATATTCTGTGATGGGCAGCTGGAACAGGCTGATGAAGCCGGCGATGAAAAACAGCATCGACAGCACCCCGGCGAAGATCGGCCGGGTGATGAAAAACTGGGCCAGGTTCATGCGGCGTCTCCACCCTGTGCGGCTTTCTCAGCATTTATGGCTTCGACCGGCATACCCGGAAACGCTTTCTGCAGCCCCTCTATCACCACCCGGTCACCCGGTTGAATGCCTTCAGTGACCACCCGTTTGCTGCCAATCTTGCGCCCCAGGCTGACCGGGCGATACTGCAGCACGTTGTCTGTGTCCACTACCAGTACATAACGGTTGGCCAGATCGGTGGCAATGGCCTTTTCGGGTACCAGAATCACTTCCCGCGATTTTCCGCTGGCCAGCTCCAGGCGCACAAACTGTCCCGGTGTCAGCAGATTGTTTTCATCGGCAAAGCGTGCCCGCAGGCGGATGGTTCCGGTACCCGGATCAATGCTGTTATCGATGAAGTCGATCTCGCCCTTGCGCGGGTAGCTCTGGCCATCAGCCAGGGTCATTGAAACGGGGTTTCCCATGAGATCGCCACCGGCTTCCCGCAGCAGGCGCAGATAGGTGCCTTCTTCCATGTCGAAATAGGCATGCAGGGCATCTGTGGAAACCAGTGTGGTGAGAACCGTCTGGCCGGCTGCAACATAGTTGCCCGCGGTGACCAGCGCCCGCGAGGCCTGCCCGCTGATGGGCGCCGTCACCGTGGCGAAGCTGAGATTCAGGCGGGCATTTTCCAGAGCCGCACGGAGGGCTTCCAGCGTGGCTTCGGCTTCCAGAACTGCGGTGGTCCGGTTCTCCAGCTGCTCGACCGCAATGGCTTCCTGGCTGCGCAGCTTGGTCGCACGTGAGCGGTCATTGCGGGCCTGGCTCAGGCGTGCCTCGGCGCTGCGGATGTCCGCCTGCAGACGCTTGACTTCAGACTCGAAAGTGCGGGTATCAATGCGGAACAGGGTGTCCCCGGCACTCACGGTCGCACCGGGCTTCAGCATGACCTCTTCGAGATACCCGGAAACCCGGGGGCGCAGTTCCACCCGCTCGATCGCCTGGAGGCGACCCGTGTAGCTGTTGGTGTCGGTCAGCTGTTCCAGCGCGGCGGACTCCACCACCACTTTCGGCATCGGCGGCTGGCCTTGTGCCGCGGGGGCTTCCTGAGTTTCTGGCTGGCAGGCAGTGAGCAGTACCGGAACAAGCAGTAAGACTGGGAGACGGAGTTTCATCGGGAGATCCTGTTAGCGGGTCGATAGAGTGGGGCGTCAGCTTTTTTTCGACCCCGCGATTATCGGCGGAAAGTCGGCGTTTCGCAAAGAACCCCGGCATTTTCCTGAAGATTCCGTGCGCCAGTGCCAGACCCGGGGCGATGGCCGGGATGGATTTTCAGCCGATAATGCCCTGCGTTAAAAAAGCTGAATCATACATCATTTTATGAGACCTGCGTCACAAAGGTGGTGGTTTTTTGGGCACTCCACCCTTTCGGGGGATGAGATGTCCGGGCTGCCCGCCTACCATCGGGTCATTGGTGAATGCCTGGCGTTCACCCAAAGCGGAACAAAAAAAATAACCCGTGGTTCGGATCAGTGCCCAGTATGGGCACACGCAGTAATCCGTTGCCGCAAACAACAACGACAAGAATTTGCGAAAACAGGAGATACCCATGCTCAAGCGACTCGGGCTTGCCCTCGCTGCGACCGGCGTTATGGCCTCTGGCATGGCCAATGCGGCCGGCTGTTCAAAATGGTGGTTCAGCTCAGGCGGCTACACCGATACCAAGCACAAAATCCTCATGGTTCACGGCATCAGTGGCTTTGACACCATCGGCGGTGTGATCGGTTACTTCCATACCGTTCCCATGAACCTCTGCCGCTCCGGCGCTGATGTGGAAGTGGCGAACGTATCGGCTTTCAATGACAGCGAAACCCGCGGACGCCAGCTGGCCCAGGATATCAATGCCAACCGCTACGGTTCCGGCAAGTTCAACATCATCGCCCACAGCCAGGGCGCGCCGACGGCGCGTGCCGCCATCACTTACGATGCCAGCATGAACAGCCAGGGCCGTGGCCGTATCGCGTCTGTGACCTCCGTAGGCGGGGTGAACAAGGGCTCCAAAGTGGCAGACGTCATCCGTGGTGTAATTCCTCCGAGCAGCGGGATTGAAGGCGGTGCAGCAGCTCTTGCCAATGCTGTCGGCGGCCTGATCAGTGCCCTGTCCGGCAACAGCCGTCCGCAGAACTCCATCGGTGGTCTGGAAACCCTGACAACGCCACAGACCAACGACCTGAATACCCGTCACCCCTACGGTGTGGCCAGCGGATACTGCACCAACGACCGGGCTTCCCAGGTCTCTGTGCGCGGCAACAACATTCGTATCTATTCCTGGGCGGGCAAGAAGGCAGTGACCAACGTGCTGGACGTGACCGACCCCTTCCTGGGTATTACCTCTCTGGCCTTTGGCGGTGAACAGAGTGATGGCCTGGTCGCCGTCTGCTCCCAGAAACTGGGCCAGTATATTGGTGCCTTCAATGCCAACCATGTGGATGAAATCAACCACCTGCTCGGCATCCGCTATCTGTTCCACGATCCCGTATCGGTTTACCGGCAGCATGCCAACCGTCTGAAGCGCGCAGGGCTCTGACGCGTTTCCAATGACGCGCGTCATGAGCAGAGAGGGGCCTTTTACAGGCCCCTTTTTTTGTGGCGATGCGGTGAAAATTCTGTGGCGGCTGACCCATAAATCCGCGGTCGAGGCGTCAGCCGCCCTCGTTAATAGGCATGAATTTCAACAAACCTGTTATAAGTTTCGAATAAAACAGTCTATTTGGCTATATTGAAACTCTGGAATAATGGCGCAACTACCGCAGAGGAGATGGTCGGGCGCAAATGGAATGGCAGGGTTGGTTTTCTCTTATCATGACTGTGGCGGCGTTGAGCACTCTGGTGCTGACGCGGCTCAAACCTCATCTGGTGATGTTCGGCGTACTGACCGTTTTACTGGTCAGTGGCGTGCTCGATGCCAATGAGGCGCTGGGTGGTTTCAGCAACTCGGGTCTGATCACGGTCGCGGCCATGTTCATTATCGCCGCCGGGCTGCACTCAACCGGGGGCATCGACCTGATGGTCAATGGTCTGCTTGGGCGGCCTTCTTCTGTGCGTACCGCCCTGCTGCGTATTTTTGCACCGGTCTCGCTGATGAGCGGCTTCCTCAACAACACGCCGGTGGTGGCCACGCTGATTCCGGCGCTGAACAGCTGGGGGCGCAAGATGGACATTCCGGTGTCCAAGCTGATGATTCCCCTGAGCTACACCGCCATTCTGGGCGGCACGCTGACCATGATCGGCACCAGTACCAACCTCATCGTCAACGGCCAGTACCAGTCCATGACCGGCGAGGAAGGCTTCTCCCTGTTCTCCATTACCCTGATCGGCCTGCCGGTGGCGCTGGTGGGCATGTTATTCATGTTCCTTTTCTTCCCACGCATGCTGCCGGACCGCACCGAACGCAACCCCTTCTCAAACCTCAAGGAGTTCACGCTCGAAGTAGCAGTGGCGCATGATGGTCCCCTGGTCGGGAAGAGCATCCAGGAAGCCGGGCTGCGTCACCTGAAGCGGATCTTCCTGGTTGAGATCGAGCGTCAGGGGCACATCCTGGGCGCGGTTGATTCCGGGGAAATTCTGCGCGGCGGCGACCGTCTGGTTTTTGCCGGTAACACGGAAGCGATCTCCGATCTCTTGCGCATCAACGGCATTGTGGCATCGGCTGAAAATGAACACCCGGTGGTCATGAGCAAGAATGTGGCCGAGCGACGCCTGGTGGAAGCCGTGGTTTCTCCCCACTGTGCGGTGGTGGGGCGCCGCATCCGTGACGCCCAGTTCCGGGACCGTTACGGCGCGGTAGTAATGGCGGTGGCCCGGGGGGGGGAACGGGTTGAAGGCAATCTGGGCAGTATTCGTCTGGAAGCCGGTGATACCCTGCTGCTGGAGGCCCGCCCGGCCTTCGTTTCGCGGCAGCGCTACAACAAGGATTTCCTGCTGGTCAACGACCTCAACCAGGAGGCCCCCCGGCATGATCGGGCCTATACGGCCTGGGCCATTCTGCTGGGTGTGGTGCTGGCGGCCGGTATCGGCATCACCAGCATGCTGAACGCCGCCCTGCTGGGTGCCGGAGCGATGATTCTCACCCGCTGCTGCTCCATGGCGCAGGCGGAGAAGAGCCTGGATCTGCCGGTGATTCTGACCATTGCGGCGTCTTTCGCCCTTGGTGTGGCCCTTGAGAAAACCGGTGTGGCCGCCTTTATTGCCAACGGTTTGCTGGATATCGCAGATAACCGGCCCTGGCTGTTGCTGGTGCTGACCTACCTGCTGGTGTCTGTGTTCACCGAAATGATCACCAACAATGCGGCCGCCATTCTCACGCTGCCCATCGTGCTGAATATGACCGAGCAGGCCAGCCTGAATCATGAGCCCTTTGTATTCGCCATCATGATTGCCGCCTCTGCAAGTTTCGCCACTCCCCTGGGTTATCAGACCAACCTGATGGTTTACGGGCCGGGCGGCTATCGCTTCTCTGACTTTCTCAAGGTCGGGCTGCCGATGAATGTCGTGGTGGGAGCCACCACCCTGGCCATCTTGCTTCTGGGATGGCCGCTGACTCAGGCCTGATCTGCGGGGGCTTTGGGGCCGGTCAGGTTGCTGTCTCCCTGGCTGCGCTGGTCCCGGCCAGGCCGCAGAATGCCCGCTTCCCGAAAGAGTTTCGCTGTGCGTACGACAATGTCTGACTGAAAGGCTTTTTCGTAACGCACATCGAGTACGTAAGCCTTGGCGCGCAGGCGGATCGCAATGCGCTCGGCGACAGCCACTTCCTCAATCGCAAAGACCACCGGTTTCTTCAGGTAGGCGAAACGGCTGGTGACAATGACGTTGTAGACAATCTCCCGGGCCCGCTCTATGTCTTCATCCAGGCCCAGGTGGAAGTCGGTTACCACCATCATATCGAGTGCGCCGGCATTGCCGCTGGAAACGACTTCAGTGATGAAACGCGAGTTGGGTATGGTCACCAGATCATCGTCCAGCGTGTTCAGTCGCACGGAGCGCAGACCGATACTGACGATCTCGCCATAGGTGCCATCGAAATTCACCCGGTCGCCGACCTGGAAAGGCCGGTCAAACAGAAGCACCATGCCCGCAATGATCGATGCCACCACGTCCTTGAGGGCAATACCAACGGCGACCGCGATACTGCCCCCCATGGCGATCAGCATTTCTCTGGGTGGCTGGATGATGGCCGCGATCAGACTGAATACGCCACCGATATACCAGATAAAACTGAACAGGGTGGCGATCTGCAGGATCAGGAACCGTTTGCCGGGCAGTCGCACCATCAGGCCATCAGCCAGACGGCGCACGGCCTTGTTGATGAAAACCAGGGCCAGCAGGGCGAGTACCAGGAATGTCAGTTTGGTGGGATCAAACAGTCCCGCCACATCCCCAAGCTGATTGACGACTTCGTTATCCATAAATCATGTTCTTCCGCACAAGCAAAGTGGTCAGTGTGCTGTACCACATGGGGCGTATCTCGAAACGCTGGGCCTCATTCTCGCGGAGTACGCCGAGCAACTGTCCCTGGGTCAGGGCATGTCGTACGATGGCCATGGGCAGATGGGTACAGGCGGAAATCTCCTCCGAGTTCAGCTGCCGGTGACGGATCAGTGCGTTATAGACAAAACAGCTGTCGTCGCTGACATCGGCCAACTGCGTCAGGGGCGGCCGGTTGGGCATGCCCACGATGATCTCGCGTCCGCGCCCTTTCTGGCTGGCCTCCAGCCAGAGCTGCAGGGCGACCTCGGGGTTGCCGTTACATTGCTCCCAGAGCAGGTTGAACACGCGGCTTTCGGCCGCACGAAAATTGGCTGCATCGGACACCGCGCTGGCGGCCAGCAGCATCTCGTCATACCGCAGGCGGTACTGGGAACGGTGATGGCGGGAAAGAATCAGCTTGCGGATATCCGAAGCGCTCCAGCGCGGCAGCATCAGATGACTGAGGATCCGGTACTCACGGCGGAATACCCAACTCAGATACTCCCAGGCCGGACGGTGAGCGGCCAGCACCCAGAAATGCCGGCTCTTGCGACTGGTAACATGGTCCAGCAGGGCGCGGACACCCTCAAAGTGGCCCACATCCGACAGGAAGAAGTCTTCCAGACGATCCAGCAAAACCACGCCGGTTTCGGATTCTTCCAGTGGCGCAAGCAACTCATTCACGGCAGCGGCCGTGTCCACCTTGCCCTCCGGTGTCAGGCGGTGTACCGGGCTTTCTTCCCATTTCTTCTCCAGCAACTGAAGTGCCGTGCTTTTGCCCATGCCCTGGTGGCCGGTAATGAGCAGACAGTTGTCCGGGTTGCTCTTCTTGATCCAGCGGTTGAGTGGCGGGAACAGGGCTTCGCTCAGCTCAGTCTGGCGGATCAGCCCGGTATCCAGCGAAGAACGCTCCTTGAACCAGTGTGAGTAGCCATACTCACTTTCCCCATTCTGGGTATCTGCATCATCGTCTGCGTCGGCGGCATTTGCCGACTCCAGGCGCAGGCGCAGCAGCCGCGTGGCCAGGCGCCGGTAGCTGTCAAACTTCAGCAGGTGCTGGTGAACCACCAGCAGAATATCAAAGGTCTGTCCGAGCACCATCCACAGCGGGTAGAAAAGCTGTACGGAAGGTCGCTCCAGGGCCGCTGCTCCGGCCTCAGTCCAGCCAGCGGGCAGCAGGCGCACGAGGAAGGCATTGATGGGTTTGCGGTGGGCACGGCAGTAGGCGGCGCCGCTGAACCACAGGGTGAGTATCAGGGTGGCCAGCAGAATGGGATATAGCCTGCCACCACCGGCTGAATCAATCACTTCGTAGGCGAGGTAGAAGAGTGTGACGATGAAAGCAAAGTGCCGGCTGGAACGCAGCAGATCCTCGCTTTGCGAGCCGGAAAGAAACTGATTGCTGCGCCCGAACATGCGCGTGCCCCACCATTCCCTGGCTACCCGTGCCCCGAGGTACAGGGCCAGGGTGTTACCCACCGGAATGATCAGGTTGGTGATCAGCCCTTCCTCCGGCAGCCAGTGGGCCGCCAGATGCGTGCCCAGCAGAACCAGCAGCCAGTCACTGTTGGGCTTGAGCAACCAGAACAGGCCGCGCAGGGCAGTCAGCGCCTTTTCATCCTGCAGGCTGCGGAACAGTTTCTGCTGCCACAGCGTCAGCGCACTGCGCAGGCGCCCCCCGAGATATTGCAGGAAGCCCAGATAAACAATCAGCCCGCCCAGCGCAAGTACCCAGTAGGCCAGCAGCTCCGGAACCTGGTCATTGCGCCGGGCATCCAGATAGTCGCTCTGACCGGACTTGATCAGACTGTCAAAAGCCAGGGCCGGAAGAAAGCGCGCTTCCAGATACAGGTCTTCCAGCCACTGCACCGGGCGTTCGGCCAGGCCGCTGAAAAAGCCGGGAGCCTCGGTATCATTCAACCGCGCATTGCGCAGGCGCGTGGCTGCGACTTTCAGATCGCGGTGCAGCACATCGGCTTCCAGGCGGTAGGTCTCTGCGTCGCTGTCTGCCTCCGCGTCACCTGGTATGGCGCCCGCATCCACGGCTGCAGGCGAAAGTTGCAGGCTGTCCCGCCAGGCCGTGCGCAAGGGCAGGTAGCCGGGGCTCAGGCCATGCCGACTGAGGCGGGCGGAGGTTTCCAGTGCCCGGTCCAGCCACAGGCCAAGTACGGGGGCGCCACTGGCCTGGTCGGCACTCTGCATCCGCTGCAGGCGTTCCTGTACGTCGAAAACCCGTTCCAGTCCGCGGCGTACCGGCACCGGCAACTGGCGCCAGCGTTCCACGCTACGGACCCAGTCCTGATGGGCGGACTGGTATTGCTGGCGGGCATTATCCAGAGGCGTCTTGTAAGCCTGGCAAAAGCGTTGTTCCGGTGAGGTCAGTGTGAGCAGCGGCAGCGCCTCAGACTCTTCCTTCCACCAGCGCTCAAAAGCGCGGGGCAGATCCAGCCTGACCGGAAACAGGTAGCGCAGGCCACCACTGCCAGCGGCACCGGTTCGCTCCAGCAAGGCCAGCGCCTGCAGGCGCTTTTCATATTGCTGCGTATCGCTGATCAGACGGTCCTGCAAAAGGCGCAAGCGTTCGCAGGAGGTGGCCAGCATATCGTCATCGGCGGCAGGTGCCAGGGCGCTCAGCAACAGCAGCAGACAGAAGACGACAGAAGGCAGATGGCTTCGATACAATGGTGCTTCCTTGGGGCGGTTCCCTGGCGCAGTTTCCGGATTGGCTGACCGGCGCGGCTCCTGAGTCGGGAGCCTGTAAATGCCCTGCGCGCGGTAACCAGACTTTACCTTAAAAGATAGCAGTAACGGAGTGAGTTGGAATGATTTTGCCCACGGATTTTCTGGATACGCTGGAGACAGACACGCAAAGGCGCTTTCTGGAAGACCTGTTGGTCGCTGAAAGCGGGGCCGATGCCTACACCGGGGATCTGGATCACGACCGTGAGCGTCTGCTGCGGGAAATCCGGCGTGGTGTGGTTCGTGTCGAATTCAGTGAAGAAACAGAAAGCTTCCGCCTGCTCAGCCGAGAACAGATGGAAGCCCGGGTATCTGAGTGAGGGCTTCCGGTACAAGCGACCGGAAACCCCTCGTATCAGAGCTCGTCGGCCTGATTCAGGCCCAGTACGGAGAGGGTGCGCTGACGCACGGATTCCAGCAGCGCCGCGTCTTCCACCAGAGAATCTCCGTAGGAAGGAATGATCTCCTTCAGGCGCTCACGCCAGCCGGCGTTCTGCAGCTTGTCCGGGAAGCAGCGCTCAATCACGTCCAGCATCGCCTGTACCGCCGTAGAGGCACCGGGTGAGGCACCCAACAGTGCCGCCAGAGAACCATCCGAAGCTGCGACTATTTCGGTGCCAAACTCCAGCTTGCCACCGCCTTTGCCATCCTGCTTGATGATCTGCACACGCTGACCGGCAGTCGCCAGTGTCCAGTCTTCTTCCCGGGCTTCCGGGAAAAAGTTGCGCAGGGCATTCACCCGGTCACTGTGAGACTGGAAGACTTCACCGATCAGATAGCGGGTCAGATCCATATTATCCTTCCCGGCTGACATCATCGGTTTGAGGTTGTTGCCGGTGACGGAGGAAAACAGATCCAGCAGGGAGCCCTGTTTCAGGAAACGGGTGGTGAAACCGGCAAAGGGTCCGAAAAGAAGCGCCTGCTCGCCATTGATGATGCGGGTGTCCAGGTGTGGTACGGACATTGGCGGGGCACCCAGAGGCGCCTTGCCGTAAACCTTGGCATTGTGCTGATCGACGATTTCCTTTTTGCGACAGACGAGCCACTGGCCGCTGACCGGGAAGCCGCCGTATCCATAACTTTCAGGTATTTCAGATTTCTGAAGCAGCGGCAGGGCGCCACCACCGGCACCGAGAAATACGAAGCGGGCATCGATGTCCTTGTTGACCATCGTGTATTCGTCCCGCACGCGGACGCGCCACTGACCATTCTTGCGTTGCTGCAGGCTTTTCACCGGGTGGCTCAGCATGAGCTCAAAATTCGGGGTTTTTCGCAGGTGCTTGACCATCGCCCGGGTCAGGGAACCGAAGTCGACATCGGCACCATGACTGATGCGTGTGGCGGCAATCTTCTGCATCGGGTCACGGCCGTTCAGGGCGAGCGGCATCCAGCGGGCAATCTCTTGTGGATCTTCGCTGTAGCGCATTTCCCGGAACAAGTGATGCTGACTGAGGCTGGCATGCCGGCGCTTCAGATAGTCGACATCCTTTTCCCCCCAGACAAAACTCTGATGCGGCGTGCGGTTAATGAACTCACGGGGCGCCGGAAGTCCGCCCTGTTCCACCAGGTAAGACCAGAATTGCAGGCTGACTTCAAAAGCGGCATTGATGGAAAGGGCCCGGTCGATGGCGATGTTGCCATCGGCCCCTTCGGGTGTGTAGTTCAGCTCACAATAACCGGCGTGACCGGTGCCGGCATTATTCCAGCCATCGGTGCTCTCGTGGGCCACGTGGTCGAGCCGTTCAACCAGGATGATCTTCAGGGAGGGATCGAGTTTTCTCAGAAGCATGCCCAGAGTGGCGCTCATGACGCCGCCTCCGACAAGCAATACATCTGCAGTCCTTACAGTCATATCGGGATCGCCTTCATACAGTAGGAGTCACAGCCAGGGTAATGGCCTGTTCACAAAACCCCGCCATTATACGGAATTTACGCGCAAAGTCTTGGCCCGGCCCAGTCTCCATTATGGCTCAGGACGCGCGAAACGCCATACGCCATCGGGTTTGTGCGATCTTGCCGTGGGGCTCGGGGATGCGCTATGTTCGATTCATTCCAAGCAGCCAGGGATACGGGTTCATGTACAGATTTACGGGATGTTTGCTCATGTTGGCACTGGCATTCGGGGCGCTGGCCGAGTCAGCCCAGCTTGTACCGCCGCCCATGCAGGCGATCAGCTGGCAGAAACAGACACTGGATTATCAGGGGTCGAAATTCTTCATTACCCTGCGCACTGGCATTGAACACAGCCGCCTGCAGCGCGAGGCCGTCAGCCGTGCCCTGCGTGCCCCGACAGACCCCGGAAGCCCTGCCAGAACGGCGCCTGAAGCCGGCGTGCGGACGGTCGTGAACACGGAAATTCTGGGGCGTGAGACCCGTCTCGACCTGCTCATGTCTGAAGCCGGCTCAGCCCTGCAGGTATGGACTCTGCGAACCAACTACAAGCCCCGTTACCGCCTCTACCGCTACCTGGAAGAAGGTGTTTATTCCCTGCGTCAGTACCCGGAAAATGACCAGGAAGCCGGACAGGCTCACGACAGCTGGGGCCGACGTTCGGAAGATCGCTTCCCGCTGGAAGACGCCTATCACAGACAGTGGATTACGGAACCGGAAAGCCTGCTTTACCTGGTGCCGGCGATTGACTGGTCCGCGGTGGAAGGTGCCATAGAACTGCCCATGTTTGACAAGGACGGGATCATCCAGCTGCGCCTGGAAGCGGTCGGAAAAGAGCGGATAGAAGTGGAGTTCAACTACAGCGACAGCCTCGGCAACCGGCAGTTCGAAGAGCGCAAGATTCAGGCGCTGAAGATCCTGGCAACACCCATCGTACCGGATCACAGCGACGCCGAGTTCGAGTTCCTGGGCAACAAGGGGCCACTGGAGTTGCATATTGACCCAGAGCGGCAGCTGCTCATGCAGCTCAAAGGCAACGCCGAGATCGTGGGCGAAGTCGTCATTCGTCTGACCAAAGCCACTATCGAATACCCGGAGGAGGCAGCACCCGCAGCGGACGCCGCAACTTCCGGGGCTGGCACAGCTTCCGAGTGAAGCAGCCCGGCCGGGCTCAGAACGTGGTGCCGATGTTCAGATAGAAACTGCGGGTCCCGGTTTCTGCGGCGCCGTAGGCAAGGGCCACCGGGCCGACGAAGGTATCCGCTGCAATAAAGATGCTGCCGGCCGCGATCATGTCGGAAGCCTTGAAACTTTCCCGCGTTGCGGCCACCTGTCCCATTTCCACGGAGCCTCCGATATACCAGTTGGGGGCGTATCCCATCTGGTAGAAACTGCGCAGAATAGCAATCAGGCTTTCGCGCCCCAGCAGCTGGTCACGCGAGAAACCACTGAGGTTCTGGAAGCCCCCCAGCGAGGCCGTGGAGATGCTGCTGTCACCAGAGCGCGTGCGCAGATCGGCCCTGACAATGGCATTGAACGACAGCTGCTGCCAGCGGTGCGCCGTCAGAAGCTGGAGCTCGACCTGATCATAGTTTTCATCTGAGCCTAGTGAATCGCGATTGAAGTCGTACTTCATCGTGATCAGCTGTCCCGCTGACGGGAAGAACTGGTTGTCCAGACGATCGTAGTAAGCGCGCACGTACAAGCCCCCGATATCGGCTTCAGCCTCAGGGACATCTGCCGGTCCGGTCTGCACCCGGCCCTTGATCTTGCCGCCCTGATAACCGGTGGCGATGTCGGCGTAGGTATCAATTTCCCCCCCGAATTCGACCTGGTAAATGTTTTCCTTGATCTGGATGTCGGCGATGGCGTCGTCGTCTTCGAATATCTGGCGGGTGTAGCGTCGCACTTCAC
>JAUIAZ010000474.1 GCA_030427465.1 Gammaproteobacteria bacterium
ACCAGCTTGACGCGTCTGAATGGCAGGTCTCAGGACCGGCCCCCGAGGGGCTTGGGATGCCGGACGGCTGGTCGGCAGATCTGACCTGGCTTCCAGGGGCTCAGGTGCTCGTGCCTGTTCCCCTGCCCGTACCTGTCGGTCCGGCAGTGACCAGTGAAAACGGCTGGCAGGCTAATATTCCCCTGAGTCTGCACTGGCAGGCGGGGGTGATAGCCGATTGCCGCAGTTGGTGCAGGGCGGAAGCGGCCTGACGCTCAAGGACACCCGGATTGACTGGCAGAACCCGCTGAAACTGACCCGGAATAATCCACAGACCCCGTGGACTCTGCAGATACCGCCACTGGCGCTGGAGAGCGGCTATATTCGGTGGCGCCCGCCTGCCACAGACGGAAAAACACTGACCCTGCGGCAACTGCGCGCGCGCTCAGAACCTTTCCAGGCAGGCCTGAATGCGTTGGGCAAAATGAAAAGCCTGAAGGCCTTGTCGGGGTTGCCCCTGGTCATCAAGGGTAAGGCAGATCGCATTGATCTGAGTGACGACACGATTGCCAGCCAGCTGATCTGGTCTTTGCGCTCGGCCAGGCCCGGTGGCTGGTTGTTCGAAACAACAAAAGAGCAGACAGAAAGCCAGATCAGAATTGAATTGTCGATGCCTGACGGTCGCCTGGATGCGACTTGGGTGGAACCCGAAATTGGCCCGGACTCCCTGGTCACTGGCCTGTTGCAAGGGTTGCCGGAAGACTGGCCGGTCAGTCTGGATCAGGGGCGTTTCAGTCTGAAACTGGCTTATCCCGCTTTTTTGGACAGCAGCTCGGCTGACCGCTTCCCCAGCCTGGAACTGGTGGCCCAGTCCCTGGACATGCGCTATCAGCAGAACCGGATCCACGGTGCAGACATGGATCTGGTGCTTGCTTTGCGTCCGGACGCCTGGGACGTCAGCCGGGCTGATCTGTCACTGGAACGGGTAAGCACCATTACCGAGATTCGGGACTGGAAAGTGATCTTTTCCGGCATCTGGAATCGCGAGCCGGCGGCAACAGGTGTTGATTCCCTGCCAGGGGCCGGATTCTGGAGCGGGAAACTGGATCATTTCGGTATGCAAGTGTTTGGTGGCCGGCTGAGTGTTCCGCCCATGACTGTGGATACCCGGGAAGCTGTCCGTTTGCCCCTGCAAATTGCCAACTGGCATTTACAGCAGATTGCAGATCTGTACGACAGAAAGGTTGAAATCAGCGGCACCGTGCAGGGTGAAGTGCCTCTGGTGTGGCAGAACGGCACATTGGCTCTGGATGGGGGGCACCTGGAGAGTGGCGCGGAGGGCGGACTTATCCGCTATGCCACGCCGGGGCTGACACCCAGTGCTGACTTGCAGACGGCGTTGGAGCGGGGCACCCTGGGGCAGGAACTGCTCAGAAATTTCCGCTATACCGACATGAAAGTCGGGCTGGACTACCGCACAGGCCAGGCATTGCTGTTGCCGATTGTATTGCAGGGGAGTAGTCTGGATTTTCCCGAAGTTCCCGTTGAAAGCCTGAATATCAACATCGAACATGATCTGGAAGGGCTGATGGAAAGTGTCATGACTGCCGGACAGATCGAACGCGATGCGCGATCCTGGCTGAAGAAAGCAAAACCCTGAGCGGTGCTTCCGCTCATTGAACCACATTAGGAGTTGCATGAAGACCTCCGTAACCCCTGCTTTGCTGGCCCTGGCCGTCATGTGGGTATTGGCTGCCTGCACGCACCGGGTGGCTGTAGAGCCAATCACGATCAATATGAATGTGAAAATCGAACATGAAATCAAAGTGAAGGTAGAAAATGACCTGGAAGACCTGTTTCAAGAAGATGATCAGATTTTCTGATAAGGGTGTCCTGCTGGCGTTCCTGGCGGCCATGCTGTTATCGCCGGGTGCCTGGGCCCTGTCCCTGGACGAAGCTCGTGCTGCCGGCCTGGTGGGCGAAATGTCGACCGGATATGTCGGTGTGGTGAAGTCGCAGGCGGGCGTTGAGGCGCTGGTTTCAACCGTCAATCAGCAACGCAGGCAACGGTACGAAGAGGTCGCCCGCGAAAATGGAACCTCTGTCCAGGCGGTCGAGGCACTGGCGGGCCAGAAGTTGCTTGAGAAGGCCGGGGCGGGGCAGTGGATAAAACCCTCAGAACAGTCAAGCTGGATCCGTAAATGAAACGCCATCGAAATGTAACATTGTGTGAACAAGTGTTCGGAGAATGTAATGTTACAGCACAAAATGTAGCCAATGCTATTTTTGAGGGCACAATCAAACTGAAAATCAAGCCTGTTTTCTTAAAAAAACCGGTTGACATGTCCTTCTTATGCACACTCATGACCAAACTGAAATATCAGTAGTGCGAGTCGGAATAAAAATTT
>JAUIAZ010000089.1 GCA_030427465.1 Gammaproteobacteria bacterium
GCGGTGGCAATGGTATTGAAGGGGCCTTCGGTGGTGTGCCTTTCCCGATTCTGCATGGCAACAGTGAAGAAAAGGCCAAGCAAGCCATCTGGAACCACATCACCCGATGGCGGGGCATCTTCGTGACGCGCCGTTCTGCTGAGGCCGTTGTGCAGCGCAGCGGCACTTACAGTCTGGTGGAGTCGCAGCAGGAAGTGTTCTGGAACTTCTTCAACCCGGAGGGTAGCGAGAAGGATCTGGATAACGTGCTGTTTTATTACCTCTCCTTCATTACCGCGCCACCCCGGCTTTCCGGCGATGCGATCCTCGTTCATGAAACCCTGGATCAGACCAAGGAAGAGCGTCAGGCCTGGGGTTATACCTCTGGTACACGCCGGGTAAAGAAAGCCCCGAATCTGGCTTACGACTCGCCGATTGTGACCGGAGCAGACAACCTGCGCACAGCCGATGATACAGACCTGTATAACGGGGCACCGAACCGCTACGACTGGTCTTATGAAGGCCTGAGAGAAATCTATATCCCTTACAACAACTACGAGATTGCCCAGCAAGGGCTGGAATACTCGAAGGTGATCGGCCCCAACCATGTCAACCCGGATCTGGTTCGTTGGGAAAAGCACCGAGTGCATGTTGTGGAAGCCAAACTGAAAAAAGGTCAGCGACATATCTACGGGCGCCGGGTTTTTTACATCGATGCCGACAGCTGGAATGTTGCGCTGGTTGATCAGTATGACGAGCGCGGAGAGTTATGGCGTGTCAGCATGGCCTTCCTGAAAAACTTCTATGAATTGCCGGGTGTCTGGACGGCTTTCGATGCCTTCTACGATCTCGTCGATAACCGCTACCACCTGCAGGGGCTGGATACGGAAGAAGCCCAGACTCGTGTGTTTACCGATAAGGTGCCGGGCAAACGCTACTTCAGTGCGAGTGGATTACGACGTCGGGCGCGTCGCTAGGGCAGGGGAATCGGAATGAATAAACAAAAAGATACCATGCGCGTGAAACTGAAAAGAAACCTGGCAGGAATCGGGTTGGGCTTGTTTGTCGGTGGTGCCCTGGCCTTGCCGGCAAGTGATCTGGAAACTCCGGCAATCCAGTCCAGTCTGGCGGCCAACTATCTGCTGCTGGATGTGGACGAAGCCGGTGATCGTCTGGTGGCTGTCGGTGCCCGGGGGCATGTGGTCTACAGCGATGACCAGGGCAAGAACTGGACCCAGTCAGACGTGCCGGTTTCCGTCATGTTGACTTCTGTCGATTTTGTCAATGAGCGCAAAGGCTGGGCTGTGGGGCATGCTGGCGTGATCTTGCACACAGAGGATGGCGGAGCCACCTGGCGCAAACAGTTCGATGGCAACATGGCTAACGAATTTGTTATCGAGGGTGCTCGTGAGCGCGTCGCTGCGCTTGAGGAAGAACTGGCTCTGGCGGAAGAGATTGTGGCCGAGGCGGAGGGTTCAAGCGACGCCAAACTCAAGGCCCGGGCGTCCGAATATGACCTGGATGAAATGGCCTTCATCCTGGAGGATGCCACCTTTGCTCTTGAGGATGCGGAAATCGATGCGGAATCGGGCGCGGCCAAACCTTTACTGAGTGTTCAGTTCCTGGATGAGAATGTCGGCTTTACAGTGGGTGCCTTCGGCTTTTTCTTCTATACCGAAGACGGCGGCGCGACCTGGCAGTACGGAGCATCGAAAATAGAGAACACTGACCGCTTTCATTTAAATGCCGTCAGCCAGATCGATGAGAGCACAGTGGCCATTGCCGGTGAAGCCGGGCAAATCTTTCTGTCGCGTGACCGTGGTGCGACCTGGGAGAGTCTGGAAAGCCCTTACGAAGGCTCTTTTTTCGGTATCGGGCCGACCGGTAATGAGGGCGGCATGATTGTTTACGGACTGCGGGGGAATACCTTTGCCAGCAATGACTATGGTGCCAACTGGGAACCTCTGGAACTGGATATTTCTGAAACGCTCATGTCCAGCGACACCACCGGAAACGGCCGCATCAGTCTGGTTGGCAACGGGGGCATGCTACTCCTGAGCCGTGATGGCGGAGAGACATTTACCGCGCACCCCCGGGAGGACCGCAAGGCCCTGCTGGGAGTCCGCTTTCTGGCGGCTGATCGTCTGCTGCTGGTCGGAGAAGACGGAATCAGTCTGATTCGCGAAGTCTCAAGATTGAACTGAAAACCGGTTAAAAGGCAGAGAGTGCATGGCAAACAAACTACACGACCACGGTGACCACTTCATCACGACGCCCAAAGCCGAGCCGTTTCTTGAACGCGTCATATTCAACAATCGTCTGATCATCCTGATCCTGTTTATGGGGATCACCGCGTTCCTCGGATATCAGATGACCCAGATCAAGCCCGATGCCTCTTTTGAGCGCCTGATTCCGCTGAAACACGAGTTCATCCAGAACATGATGGAGAATCGTGATGATCTGGAGAACCTCGGCAACTACATCAATATCGCGGTGGCTGTAAAAGATGGCGATGTATTCAATGAAGAATACATGGAGACCTTGAAACAGATCACCGATGAGGTGTTTTTCCTCGCGGGGGTTGACCGGGCCGGAGTGAAATCTCTCTGGACCCCGAACGTTCGTTGGGTGGAGGTCACGGAGCAGGGCTTCCAGGGGGGAACGGTCATACCCGATGGCTATGACGGCTCGGCCAACAGCCTCGCCAAACTCCGGCAGAATGTGCTGCGCTCGGGGGACGGGATCCGCCTGATGGCGGACAACTTCCAGTCTACCCTGATTTACGCTCCGTTGATGGAGACCAATCCGGAAACGGGCGAGTCGCTCGACTACAAAGCCTTTTCGCAGGAACTCGAAGCCAAGATCCGCGACAAGTACGAAGCGCAGAATCCGAACATCGAGATCCACATCGTCGGCTTTGCCAAGAAGGTCGGTGACCTGATCGAAGGCATTAAGTCGATTGCCTACTTTGCGCTGATTACCCTGGTATTGGCGCTGGTCCTCCTGATTCTTTACGCACGCTGCATCGCCGGTGCCCTGATCCCGATTTTCAGCTCCTTTGTGGCGGTCGTCTGGCAACTGGGTTTACTGAATCTTCTGGGCTACGGGCTGGATCCGTATTCCGTTCTGGTACCATTCCTGGTGTTCGCCATCGGGATCAGTCACGGGGTACAGATTGTCAATCAGGCTGGAGCAGAGGCAGCCAAAGGCTATGATTCGCTAACTTCAGCCCGATTGGCTTTCCGCGCGCTCTACATACCCGGTATGCTCGCTTTGCTTTCGGACGCCATTGGCTTCCTGACGCTGCTGCTTATCGAAATCGATGTCATCCAGGGGCTGGCGGTTGCTGCCAGTATCGGTGTTGCAGTAATCATTATTACCAACCTGGTGCTGCATCCGGTCATTCTGTCCTATACCGGCATTACCAAGAGCGGTATCCGTCATGCCAAGAATCTGGAAGAGAAAGTCGACAAGAAGTGGGTCTGGATGTCCTATTTTGCCCACCCTTCAGTTGCCCCGATTTCGGTGTTGATTGCCATCGTCGGAACCGGTCTCGGTTTTTACTACAAGCAGGATCTGAAAATCGGGGATCTGGACCAGGGGGCTCCGGAACTGCGGGCTGACAGCCGCTACAATCTCGATAACAAGTTCATTATCGATAACTACAGTTCAAGTTCGGATGTCATGGTGATCATGGTCAAGACCGAACCCCAGGCCTGTAGCAGTTATCCGGTACTGCGTGCCATCGACCGTTTGCAGTGGACGCTGGAGAATACACCCGGCGTCCAGTCAACCGGGTCCCTGGTCACGGTATCCAAGATCGTGACCAAAGCACTCAATGAAGGCAGCTTCAAATGGTATGAATTGTCTCCGAGTCAGCGCGTGATCAACTCGTCCATCCAGCGTGCGCCTTCCGGCCTGTTGAACACCGATTGCAGCATGACCCCGGTGGTGGCCTACCTCGAAGACCACAAGGCGGAAACGCTGAAAACCGTGGTTGCCTCGATACAGGAATTTTCAAAGGACTATGAAGGAGAGTCTTTCCGCTTCCTGCTGGCCGCGGGTAATGCCGGGGTCGATGCCGCCACCAACGAAGTCATTGAAGCGGCCAAGGATCAAATGCTGCTGCTGGTTTATGCAGTGGTCAGCACCCTGTGCTTTATCACCTTCCGTTCTATCCGGGCCGTCATCTGTATCGTCACCCCGCTGGGCCTGACTTCCATACTTTGTGAGGCCCTCATGGCGCAACTGGGGATCGGCATCAAGGTAGAGACGCTACCGGTTATAGCCCTTGGGGTGGGAATCGGTGTTGACTACGGCATCTACATTTACACGAAGTTCGAGAAAGTCTTGCTCGAAGGCCGTAGTCTGCAAGATGCCTACTACGAAACCCTGCGAACCACTGGTCGCGCGGTTATGTTTACCGGTATCACCCTCGGCCTCGGAGTTATTACCTGGATCTTCTCGCCGATCAAGTTCCAGGCCAATATGGGGCTGTTGCTGTTCTTCATGTTCCTCTGGAACATGATTGGTGCTCTGTGGTTGCTGCCCGCTCTTGCCCGCTTCCTCCTCAATCCGGAGAAGATGGTTGCCAAGGCGCGCGCTGCCGAGGCCAAAATGGCCTGATACCCGGTACCCATCCGGACAAAAAAACCGCTCTCAGGGGCGGTTTTTTTTTGGCGGGCGTTTCAGGCCAGAATGACGGGATCGCTACTCAGAGTACTTTCTTGCAGACGTTTTCCCATAGTAGCTGGTAGGCGAGGGCGGCCGGACAGCGCGGCGCAAAGGTGCCCAGAGGCGCGCGGTGTTCGCCCATTTTCTCCACATCGCTGGCGTAGGGAATGAAGCCGATGGGCTTGCGCCCCAGAGATTTCTTGGCATTGGCCATGAATTCCTGATGTACCTTTTTGCGCCGGTCAATCATCGTCAGCACGGGATACAGCTTCTTGGTTGGCAGGTCATGCTCTTCCATGACCTGGCGCATCTGCTGGATTGTCATGTAAGACAAAGGAGTTGGCAGTGCCGGTGCAATGATGCGGTCGCAGGCTTCGAGAATATTCAGGGTCAGCCGCGACAGGGTCGGCGGGCAGTCAATGATGATGGTGCGATAGTCTTCACCGAGCTGGGAAAACCACTCTTTGAACAGGTTGTCCTTGTTCTCGTTAAGCAGTATGTCCATCTTGTGCAAAGAAAGATCTGAGGGAATCAGATCCAGATGCTTATAGGGGGTCTTCCTGATGAGGCTACCAAGGCTCATCTTCTGGCGCACCAGCCGTGCGGCCTTGAAGCTGTCGGCCGGGTCATCCTTGGTGAAATACCAGGTTGACGCCCCCTGGGCATCAATGTCCCAGAGCAGCGTGTTGTGCCCCCGCTGTGACGCATGCCAGGCCAGATTGACGGCTGTGGCTGTTTTCCCTACCCCTCCCTTGAGGTTGCAGATGGCAATTGTTCTCATATTCTTCTCTGGTTTTTTTGGCAGTCGGGGACGATCTTGATATGATGGCGCGCTAAATTCAATGCTCACGTGATCTTTGGTAGGGATCACCACTGAAAACAGGAACCGAATATGCCCGTCGTTACTTTGCCGGATGGCTCCCAGAAATCCTTCGATCAACCCGTCAGCGTCATGCAAGTGGCTGAATCCATCGGGCCCGGCCTGGCCAAGGCCGCTTTGGCTGGCAAGGTAGATGGAAAACTGGTTGACTGTTCCCATGTCATGCAATCAGATGCAGACCTTTCCATCATCACCGAGCGTGATGAAGAAGGACTGGAAGTTATCCGTCACAGTTGCGCCCACCTGCTGGCCATGGCCGTACAGGATCTGTTCCCCGATGCGCAGGTAACGATAGGCCCTGTCATTGACGATGGCTTTTATTATGACTTCGCCTACGAGCGCCCCTTTACGCCCGATGACCTTCAGGCCATTGAAGCGCGGATGAAGGAACTGGCCGCAGAAGATCATGAGGTCAGCCGCTCTATCCTTGAGCGCGATGAAGCCATCCGCCTGTTTGAGGAAATGGGCGAAGAATACAAGGTCAAAATCATTGAAGACATTCCCGGTGAAGAACCTCTGAGCTTTTACCGTCAGGGCGACTTCATTGACCTCTGTCGCGGGCCGCATGTACCGAGCACGGGTCGCATCAAAGCGTTCAAGCTGACCAAGGTGGCGGGAGCCTACTGGCGTGGAGATACCAGTAACGCGCAGTTGCAGCGGGTCTATGGGACCGCCTGGCCAAACAAGAAGGCTCTGAAGGCTTATCTCAACCGGCTCGAAGAGGCTGAAAAACGGGATCACCGCAAGATCGGCAAAAAGCTCGATCTGTTTCACATGCAGCCGGAAGCGCCGGGTATGGTGTTCTGGCATGCCGATGGCTGGACCTTGTATCAGGCCATTGAACAATACATGCGAAGCAAGCTTCGTACACATGGATATCAGGAGATCAAGACGCCGCAGGTGGTCGACCGCTCACTGTGGGAGCGTTCCGGACACTGGGACAAGTTCCGGGATGACATGTTTACAACGAACTCCGAAGACCGGGACTATGCGATCAAGCCCATGAACTGCCCCTGTCACGTGCAGGTGTTCAATCAGGGGCTGCGTAGCCACCGCGAGCTGCCATTACGTCTGGCGGAATTCGGGTCCTGTCATCGCAATGAAGCTTCTGGCGCCTTGCATGGTCTCATGCGGGTCAGAGGCTTTGTGCAGGATGATGCACACATCTTCTGTTCGGAAGACGACATTCAGTCTGAAGTGTCTCTGTTTATTGATTTTCTGCATGAAGTCTATGCCGACTTTGGTTTTACCGAGGTCATATACAAGTTATCCACGCGTCCTGAACAGCGCGTCGGCAGCGATGAGCTCTGGGATAAGGCCGAAAAGGCCCTGGAAGAAGCTCTGAACGCCAAGAATCTGCCTTGGGAGCTGCAACCGGGGGAGGGTGCCTTCTATGGTCCGAAGGTTGAATTCTCCCTGAAAGACTGTATCGGTCGGGTCTGGCAATGCGGCACGGTTCAGGTGGATTTCTCCATGCCGGGTCGGCTGGGTGCTGAATACGTTGCCGAGGATCAGAGCCGTCAGGTGCCGGTCATGTTGCACCGTGCGATTCTCGGATCCTTTGAGCGTTTCATCGGTATTCTGATCGAACAGTATGAAGGGGCCTTCCCTACCTGGCTGGCACCGGTACAGGTCGTGGTCGCCAATATCACCGACCGCCAGGCTGAAGCGTGTGAGAAAGTCTGTAAAATGTTGAACAAAGCCGGTTTTAGGGCTAGTTTGGACTTGAGAAACGAGAAGATCGGCTTTAAAATCCGCGAGCACACTTTAAAGCGTGTGCCGTATTTAGTGGTTATTGGCGATAAAGAAGTCGAAACCGGTGAGATTGCTGTCCGGACTCGTCAGGGAGAAGACCTTGGCGTGATGTCCATTTCTGCGTTTGTGAAACGCCTGCAATCCGAATTACCGGCCTCTTTAGCCGATACCAACGAGTAACCTGAACGGAGAAATAGCAATTAAGCGCGAACAACAAGGCAAAGGCAGAGCACTCATTAATGATCAGATAGAGGCCAGCGAGGTCCGACTGATCGCATCCGATGGTGAACAAGTGGGCATAGTCCCCCTCAGCGAAGCCTTGAAGGCCGCCGAGAGCGAGTCTCTGGACCTGGTCCAGATCGCCAGCGGCGACCCGGTTGTCTGCCGGATCATGGATTACGGCAAGAAGATCTTCGAAGAGAAGAAGCAAAAGGCCGCCGCGCGCAAGAAGCAAAAACAGATTCAGGTGAAAGAAATCAAGTTTCGTCCAGGGACGGAAGACGGAGATTATCAGGTAAAACTGCGCAACCTGATACGTTTCCTAGAAGACGGGGATAAAGCCAAAGTCACGGTTCGCTTCCGCGGCCGCGAAATGGCTCATCAGGAACTAGGGATACAGCTGCTGGAAAGGCTCGAGAAAGATCTTGAGCCCCATGGCACGGTCGAACAGCGTCCCAAGCTGGAAGGTCGTCAGGCTGTGATGGTTCTTGCCCCGAAAAAGAAAAAGTAAGTCGTACGCGACTTGCTCATATTATTAATTGAAATGCGGAGTGGTAGTTATGCCCAAGATGAAAACCCGTAGTGGTGCAGCCAAGCGGTTTAAAAAGACCGCCAATGGTTACAAGCACCGCCAGTCCTTCACCAGTCACATTCTGACCAAGAAGAGTACGAAGCGTAAGCGTCATCTGCGTCCTCGCAAGCAAATTGCGGCAGCAGATATCGCGTCCGTCAAGCGTATGCTCGGTCATTAATACAGGTAGGAGGATTCAAAGATGCCCCGTGTAAAACGTGGAGTACAGGCGAATCGTCGCCACAAGAAAGTTCTGAAGCAGGCCAAGGGCTATTACGGTGCGCGCAGCCGTGTATTCCGTGTTGCCAAGCAGGCTGTTATCAAGGCCGGCCAGTACGCCTACCGTGACCGTCGTCAGCGTAAGCGTCAGTTCCGTGCACTCTGGATCGTGCGTATCAACGCCGGTGCCCGTGAGTGTGGCCTGAGCTACAGCCGTCTGATCAACGGTCTGAAGAAAGCCAACATCGAGATTGACCGTAAGGTGCTCGCTGATCTGGCCATGAATGAAAAAGCTGCCTTTGCCGCTGTCGTTGAAAAAGCGAAAGAGGCCCTGGCTTAAGCGATTTGATGCGCTCTTGCGCGTCATTTTTTCAAGGGGAAAGGGCCTGGCCTTTTCCCCTTTTTTGATTTATGGGGAGCAACAACGCTATGCAAGACCTCGAATCCCTGGTGGCCAGCGCGAAAAGCGACATCGCCGCCGCCGAGAACGAACAGGCGCTGGAGCAGCTGCGTGTCGATTATCTCGGTAAAAAGGGAAAGATTACTGCTCAGTTGAAAGAACTGGGCAAGCTGTCGGCAGAGGAACGTCCTGCCGCCGGTGCCCTCATCAACCAGGCCAAGCAGGAAGTCCAGCAATTGCTGGCGGATGCCAAGAGTAGCCTGGGCGAAGCGGCCCTGCTGGCCAGCATTCGTGAACAGGCGGTCGATGTGACCTTGCCCGGGCGACAAGAGCCTGCCGGCAGTCTTCACCCCGTCACGCGGACCCTCCAGAGGATTGAGGATTTTTTTGTTCGCTGTGGTTACAGCGTTGAGGAAGGCCCTGAAATTGAAGACGATTACCATAACTTCGAGGCGCTGAACATTCCCGCGCACCATCCTGCCCGGGCGATGCACGACACCTTCTATTTCAACGCTTCCACACTGCTGCGAACGCACACCTCCCCGGTGCAGATTCGCACCATGGAAGCCGGGAAACCCCCTTTCCGCATGATCTGCCCGGGACGGGTTTACCGCTGTGATTCAGATATGACCCACACGCCAATGTTCCACCAGGTGGAAGGGCTGCTGGTCGCCAAGCGCGTCAGCTTTGCCGACCTCAAAAGTACCCTGGTGGAATTCCTGCGCGAGTTCTTTGAACGCGACCTGCAGGTGCGGTTCCGTCCCAGTTATTTTCCTTTCACCGAGCCTTCGGCAGAAGTGGACATCGAATGGGGGCGGGAAGCCGATGGTACCATCCGCTGGCTCGAGGTGATGGGTTGTGGAATGGTTCACCCCAAAGTTTTTGAAGCCGCTGGAATCGACCCGGAAAGCTGGCATGGTTTTGCTTTCGGTCTGGGCGTGGAGCGCCTGGCCATGCTGCGCTATGGCGTCAACGACCTGCGCATGTTCTTTGAGAATGACATGCGCTTTCTTGAACAGTTCCAGGGAGGGGTGGCATGAAGATCAGCGAACAGTGGTTGCGCGAGTGGGCCAACCCCGACATCGGTAGTGAAGCGTTACAGCACCAGATCACCATGGCGGGGCTGGAGGTGGATGGCTGCGAAGGTGTGGCGGGGCAGTTTTCCGGGGTTGTGGTGGCTGAGGTCAAAACCACTGAACCGCATCCGGATGCTGACAAACTCAGAGTGTGCCGTGTGAGTGATGGTGATGAAGAGTATCAGATCGTCTGTGGCGCACCGAATGTGCGCCCCGGTTTGAAGGTGCCCCTGGCCCGTATCGGCGCGCTGCTTCCCGGAAATTCCAAAATCAAGAAGGCGAAACTGCGTGGCGTGGAATCCAGTGGGATGCTCTGTTCTGAGCAAGAGCTGGGCCTGTCCGATGCGGCAGATGGTCTTTATGAGCTGCCGGCGGATGCGCCTGTGGGTGAAGACATTCGCGAATATCTGAAGCTGAATGACGTGATCATTGATGTCGATCTGACGCCAAACCGCAGTGACTGTCTGAGTATTCTGGGTGTGGCTCGGGAAGTGGCGGCACTTAACAAGCTGTCTTACATCGAGCCGGAAGTGCCGGCGGTTGCCTTTACCCATAATCAGGAGTTTCCGGTGACGCTGGAAGCCCCCGAAGGGTGCCCCCAGTATGCCGGCCGTGTCATCAAGAATGTGGATCTGAGCCGCCCGACGCCTTTGTGGATGGTGGAGAAACTGCGCCGCAGCGGCATTCGCAGCATTGATCCGGCGGTAGATGTCACCAACTTTGTGATGCTGGAGCTGGGGCAGCCCATGCATGCCTTTGATCTGGCGGAATTATCTGGCGGGATCCGGGTACGCTGGGCTCGTGCGGATGAAAAACTGCTGTTGCTGGATGGCCAGGAAATCATACTCAATTCCAGCCATCTGGTGATTGCCGACGAAGAAAAGGTTCTGGCGCTGGCTGGCATCATGGGCGGAGAGCACAGCGGCGTTCAGGATAAAACCCGGGATATTTTCCTGGAGAGTGCCTTCTTCACGCCGTTGAAACTGGCCGGAAAGGCCCGTGAATTTGGCCTGCATACCGACTCCTCCCATCGCTTTGAGCGCGGAGTGGATCCGGCAAGCCAGATTCGTGCGATTGAGCGCGCCACCCGCCTGCTGCTGGACATTGTCGGGGGAGAGCCCGGCCCGGTTTTCCAGATCAGCAAGAAGGAGAACCTGCCAGCGCGGAGCGATATTACCTTGCGGCACGACCGGGTGGATGAAATTCTGGGGTTGCACCTGGATCGCACCCGCATTGAAGAAATGCTGGCGCGTCTGGGCATCCGGGTCGTCAAGGTGACCAGGGAGGGGTGGGTGATGCGCCCGCCCAGCCATCGCTTTGACCTGTCCATCGAGGTGGATCTGATTGAAGAGATTGCGCGGATTTATGGTTATAACCGTCTTCCGGTCACTGAACCGCAGGCCCAACTGAAAATTCCGGCCCTGCCTGAAGCGCGCACCAGTCTGCGGCAGATGCGACAGCACCTGGTCGGCCTGGGGTATCGCGAAGCCATTACCTACAGTTTCGTCGACCGTGAAACACTGTCTCAGCTGACGCCGTCAGAGCCGCAGATTGAGTTGGCTAACCCGATTGCGAGCGATATGGCGGTCATGCGGACCACCTTGCTGGCCGGATTGCTGAAGGCTGCGCGCTACAATCAACACCGGCAGCAGCAGCGTATCCGTCTGTTTGAAAGTGGCCTGAGCTTCCGTCAGGTGGATGATGAGCTGCAGCAGGAGCCGATGCTGGCGGGCGTGATCTGCGGCAGCCGTCACCCGGAAGGCTGGCACAGCACTGACAAGGCCGGAGTGGACTTCTTCGATCTGAAAGGGCACGTCGAGTCACTGCTGGGACGGGTTGGCATAGAGGCCAGCTATGCTGCGGCGGACAAGCCGGCCCTGCAGCCGGGGCAATCGGCCGTGATATTGCGGGATGGCCGCGAAATCGGCCTGTTGGGAGCCCTGCATCCGGGAATTGCAAAAAAACTGGATTTGAATGGCTCTATTTATGTCTTTGAACTACGCTTAAATGAAATTAAGGAAAGTCGGATCCCGTCTTTCGCGGGGGTGTCCAAATTCCCCGAAAACCGCCGGGATCTCGCGATTCTTATAGACAAAGCCACGCCGTTCTCGGCCGTTTCCTCGGTGATCGATGAAGCAGCCGGTCCGGACTGTATCAGGCACACGTTGTTTGATGTCTACGCCGGTGAGCACATTGGTGAAGACAAAGTCAGTCTGGCAATCAGTGTGGTTTGGAGAAACAGTGAGCGCACCATGCGCGATGAAGAGGTTTCCGAGGCCTTCAACCGGGTGGTTA
>JAUIAZ010000090.1 GCA_030427465.1 Gammaproteobacteria bacterium
ATTGATGCCTGTGATTCCATCATGGATAAAATGGGTTATCAGCAGGGACTGATTCGTTACGCCAGTGAAAACGAGCTCAAGAAGGGGGCCCGACACATCCTGAGGCCCAGGCTGATTGCCTATTTTTGCATCCTCATCAGCATGATCACGCTGTTTTCCTGGGCCCTGGTCAGCCGGCCACTGGTAGCCCTCGAACTGGAGAAAGATCGCAGCCTGTTCCGGTTCAACGGAGCCGGGCGCATTGAAAATGGTTACCTGCTCAAGCTGACCAACAAGTCTAACGAATCGCGCGTTGCCCACATTGCGGTTGAGGGCTCAGAGGATATGCGCATGACAGGCCCGGAGCGGGTGCTTCTGCAGGCAGGCGAGCATCGGGAGGTGCCAGTGATTCTGGAAAAAGAGCCGTACACCATTCACAGCAAGGTAACAGAGCTTGCCTTTGTCGTCACTACCCCCGATCTGCCCGAAATACAGCTGCACAGTGCGACCACGTTTCTTGGCCCGGTCAGCCGCTGAAGCGCTTTGCCCGGACGGTCTGCGCGACCTATTTGTTCAGGTCGATCCGGACAATTTTGCGCGACAGGTGCAGCTCTTTGTCCAGAGGAAACTGGGGCACACTCTGGTCACGCAGCACGCCATATTCGATGCTGCCATGCTCGCTAAACCAGTAGTCGGAACCTTTGCTCGTCGTCCACTTGAGCTCCCCGTACTCTTTGAGAACATCCTGCATGGTGCTCTCGTTCAGAACGATGCCTTTGTCTGTCTCCAGGCGGAAGGGTTCTGTTACGCTGATGCTGGAAACAGACTTTTCGGCGTCAGACTGGCGGTAGAAAAAGGACAGCCCCTCACTGGCATAAATCATCTCGTTGGAAAACTTGCCATGTTGCTTCAGGGTGTCGGGCTCCCCATAACGGTCCCTGACATCGGCAGCGGTAGACTGACCCAGTGTGATGTCAGCCAGGCTTTTTCCATCGGTTATCTCGACGGGGTCACTACACCCCGCGCCCAGTGTCATTACAAAAATCAGCCCCGCTACCCATGTCTTCTTCATGCTCACCTCTTTCAAACCCTGTGTTTTTCTGAATGTTACCGATCTCTGAGTTGTACTGAAGCACCCGGACCCAGATGGTGGCTAAACTCTAGTTGATTATGCGGGCAAAGTTAAATGCGGATTGATCAGAAGCCCACGTTTGCGGTAGTTACGTTCGGAGTAACATGTCATATCGGCGCACTCCTTTTTCTTCTGTGGCAGCCTGAGACAGTTATCAGGCTGAATGTGTGAAATTCTGAAGGGAGCTTGAAAAGCGTTTTCGATATTGCCGGGGCGTGATGCCGAGGTTTCTTTCAAACGCAAGGCATAGCCCATCAGAGGTTTCGTAACCACACCACTGAGCGATTTGCGAAATGGGCGCAGTGCTTTCTTCCAGGTACCGACGAGCACGATCGATGCGACACTGCTCTACATAGCGACCGGGCGGAATGCCGACTCGTTTTCTGAACTGACGATTGAAGCTTCGAAGACTGAGGTTGAAATGGTCGGCCAGAGTTTCCAGGCGCAGGTCCCCGGATAAATGCTCATGAATATAGTTAGCGAAAAGATCCAGGTGGTGCTTCGTAACGCTGTGGGTTGATGTGGCAAAAAACTGGGCCTGGTTACCAGGTCGTTTCATAAAAACGACCATCGCCTGTGCGACTCGCCGCGCCAGCTCGGCGCCCAAATCCTCTTCAACGAGAGCGATGGCAAGATCCGTAGCGGCGGTAACACCAGCGGCTGTGTGGATATTGCCAGACTTTACATGGATTCGCTCCGGGGTGAGGCGAACCTCGGGGTACCGGGTACGGAAATCCTCAGCGGCCGCCCAGTGGGTGGTTGCCGGCTTTCCATCAAGCAGTCCTGCCTCTGCCAGTATAAAAGAGCCCGTGCAGGCACTCACGATACGACGGACCTTCTTTGCCATCACCTTGACCCAGTCGATGAATTGATTGTCACGAAGACATTCATCGTGGTCATCGGCCGCCTGAATGATCAGTGTGTCCACGGAACCTTCGAGCTCATCGAAGGATCGCGAGGCTGTTATAGAAAGGCCGTTGCGTTCATAGATGCAGCCTTTACCGCGAGATACGACTTCAACTTCATAGGCGGGGCAGTAGCCGGATTGCTCAAGAAAAAACGTTGTTTCTGCGAAGACTTGCAGAAAGCTTATGTACTCCAGCGATGAGGACGCGCGGTTTGTGACAATGACGACCCGGCGCGGGGTTTCCTCAAGGTCCAGGGGAGTCTGTAGCGTCGGCACTCGGTAGAGGGGCATTGGAAAACCTTACGCAATTAATTGGCATGATCCTTTGGATTTTTGTCATTGTGCCAGCAATTTCCCGTGCCTACCATTAAACACTTATTCACGACTGTATCGGTAGGAATTCGAAGTGCCATCACAATCTGAAAAAGCACAAACAATGAGGGACCTGCATCAGGGTTCGGAGACTTTTCTGATTCCTGGCCCGTGGGATGTCGCTTCCGCGAGGGTATTCGAGTCTCTCGGGTTTCAGGCGCTGGCTACCACAAGTGGTGGCTTGGCGTACTCCCTAGGCAAGCTTGATGGAGAGGTCACCCTTGAAGAGAAGGTGGTCCATTGTCGTGCTCTTGCAGAGGCTACTCAAATCCCGATTACTGCCGATTTGGAGAATGGTTATTTTCACCACCCAGAAGGTGTTGCGGAAACGATCCGCCGGATTTCGGAAACCGGCGTAGTTGGCGGCTCAATTGAAGACTGGAGTGGTGAGGGTATCTACGACATCAACCATGCTGTCGAGCGGATTGAGGCAGCAGTCGAGGCTGCGAGGTCGCTCGATTTTCCGTTTGCTGTCATCGGTCGTTGCGAGAACCTGCTACGCAAACAAAATGATATGGATGACACCATCCGGCGGCTGCAGGCTTATGAAGCCGCAGGTGTTGATGTCTTGTTTGCCCCCGGATTACGCACGGTGGAAGAAGTCAAAGCCGTGGTGGATGAGATCAATACACCCCTGAGCGTTGTGGCAATGTCGCCCGATCTGTCGGTTGCAAAACTGGCTGAGGCGGGCGCAAGAAGGGTAAGTATTGGGGGCGCTATGGCTATGGCTGCCTACGCTGCACTGATCGAGGGGGCGCTTGAGATGAAGGAACAGGGCACTTTCGATTGGATGAAAAAGCTCTCTTCGGAAAACGCAATAGAACCGCTGCTGACGTCACGCCGTTGAGTCGGAGCTAGCCACAAACACTCACGCATTTTTCGGTGCTTTGTCGTTGATGCTAATGATTTCAACGACGCATAGCCTCGCAGAGATATTTGCAGGGTTGAGCGGCCGCAGAGAAACAAACGGAGAAGGATGAGATGACACACCAAATTGATACTGCAGACCACATTCTGGAACTGGAACGCATGATCTCGAAACTCTTGGCGACGGGCGATGTTGGCCAGATGATGGAATACATGGCTGATGACGTGAAGCTCCTAAACCCGGGGGCGGAACTTCTTGTCGGCAATCATCACGAAAAAGAAGCCCTGGAGGCGGCCCGGAACACCGAAGGCTTGGACATGTCATTCGAACCGACGGGTGCTGAGATCAGCTCATCCGGTGACATGGCATTTGCCTACGGTGAAATCTTCATGAAACTTCCGGACGGAAGTCAGCAGACAGAGAAGTACGTCACCATCTGGAGGAAGAACGACGGCAAGTGGCAGGTCGTGCTGCAAGCACGCAATGCAAATAGCTGACGCTACGAAACGCAGTCGTCGGTATCACGAAGCCATGGAACAGTAAGCGGAGAGGCCGCGAAATGATAGCCCACGCACATCTTCACGTTAGCGATTATCACAGATCCAAGGCCTTCTACACGAAGGTGCTCGCCACCCTTGGTTACACCAACAACATGGAGGTCGGCCAAGCGGCTGGCTTTTACGATGGCAAAAACACAGACCTGTGGGTTCTGAAAGAGGACGTCGTTCCGACGCACCTGGCTTTTGAGGCAAAGACCAAAGAAGAGGTTCGTGCATTCTACGAAACCGCACTGGCCGAGGGGGCGACGGACAACGGTGGTCCCGGTTATCGCGAGGACTACTGGGCAGGCTATTACGCGGCTTTCGTTATCGACCCGGACGGTCACAATATTGAGGCGGCTTATTGGGACTATGACAAAGCCGGCGAAACAAGGCCTGAGTAACCATGACAACGATGGATAACGGAAAGATCGCCTACGATCAGGAAATGAAGATCGACGCCAAGACCTGGAACCCGTTTACTGGGTGTACGAAAGTTTCCCCGGGTTGTAAGCACTGCTACGCAGAAACCATCGCCGCGAAACTCCATAAATGGGGCACACCGGGCTATGAACACGGCTTCAAGTTTGCGGTGCACCCCGATCGCATAGAAAAAGCTGCGCCACTGAAACGCAAGAAGCCCACATTCTACTTCATCAACTCCATGAGCGACATCTTTCACGAAGATGCGGACGATGCGAGCATCGACCAGGTGATGGATATTGTCAGAAAAGCCCATTGGCATGTGTTCTACATACTGACCAAAAGAAGCCAAAAAATGCGAGCGTATTTCGACAGGAGAGAGGCTCCAGATAACCTATGGGCGGGAGTGACTGTTGAAGACCGGGAATATGGCCTCCCTCGCCTTGAAGATCTTAAGAAAACGAGGGTTAGGAACAAGCATATCTGTTGTGAGCCTCTCCTTGGTGACCTTGGTGATCTGGACCTGTCCGGCATACGACTTGTCGTAGGAGGCGGAGAAAGTGGTCCGGAGGCTCGGCGCGCTATGCCAGAATGGGTAACGTCACTCCGGGATCAATGCCTGGCCCAGAACGTGCACCTATATTGGAAACAATGGGGAACCTATGGCCCTGATGGTTCTCGCAGCAGCAAAAGCCGAACGGGGCATTTGATCGAAGGTAAGTCCTACCTGTCCATTCCCGATGAGCTTGCACTGTGACGAAGCTGGCTGCGGACAAGCTCGCCGAATAGCCCTGTAAGTACAATGAAGACATTGAATCGCCAGCAACCCAATAACGGTCTCACCTGTGAGTTAGGGAAGATCAGGTCTGCACTAGTACAGGTTATGTACGATATGACTTGAGTTTCTTTGCCCGGAGCCTGCGAAGGGGCCAGAAATCCGGGAGCATTGGCTTCAGATTGCTCTGGCAATCTTCGGGGCGTTGCCCTGGCATCGAAGATGCCGTTCAAGGGGAGGGAAGTATCGGTTCATTGGGAGCTGATGTTCACCCCTGGGAAATGTTCACGAACGTGTCCCACGGGATTATGCTGATTTTACGAATACTATAATCCTGAATTGCCCGTTTTTTCCGGTTTATAGTGCGAGTATGTTAAGGAAGCAATCGTTAAATAGACACTTGGAGTGCCTCAATGTTCTCTTTCAGACTGATACCTGCGATTTTACTGGCGGGTGGCGCAACGCTGGTGGCCGCCGCAGACAAAGATGCCGGCTCATTGGTAAAAGTCATAACAGCCAACGAAGTGGAATGGGGGTATCTGAACCCGTTGCGCGGTGCTCTCAGCCCTGGCGCAGCGGACCTTTGGGGAGATCGTACCAGCGGCAGCGCGACAGGCATGCTCGTGAGGTTTAAAAAAGGTTTTGAGTCCCCGCCCCACATTCATAACATCACCTACCGTGGTGTTGTTATTGAGGGAATGATGCACAACGATGACCCGTCAGCGGCCAAAATGTGGATGCCGCCGGGGTCATTCTGGACTCAGCCGGCCGGTGAAGACCACACGACGGCGGCCAACGGTGAGACGAACCTGATTTATCTGGAGATCGATTCCGGACCATATCTGGTAAAGCCTTCGGGCGAGCAGTTCGATAACGGTGAGCGGCCACTTAACTTGCATGCCGACAACCTGGTCTGGCTGGAAGATATCGATCTGCACGCAATCAAGGCAGACAATGCGCAGGCGACGCAGCTGTGGCGCAGTACGGCTGATATGAATGGGTCCATGATAAGGCTTGGTGCTGGTTTCGAGGGTGAACTGAAGACGGAGGCCAGCGAATTCCGCGCGGTGGTGATAGGAGGAGAAGTCTCTTACAACGGTAACGAGCTGGATGAACCTAAGCTTCTCGAAGCTGGAAGTTACGTCGAATCTAGCGGCAGCCATACCCACCAGCTTGCGAACCATACCAATGACGAAGTCACGCTCTATATTCGCACGAACGGCCGATACTCCGTGCAATAATGTTAAAAGCACCCTTTCCAGGCGCAAGCCCGACCGTTTCAAACAGTCAGCTCTTCAATAACGGCTAATATTGCAGCGCACTTCTGTTTATTCAGTGCGTCCGGATGGGGTGCTGCGAATCGCCCCTCGTCGTTGTCAAAATAACGACCGGATGCGTTGGCAAATTCTTCTGAAAGTGCTGCCAGGGTGAGAATATCGGCTCCAATCGAGAGGCTTTTCCCAGCAATTCCAAAACCTTCTTTGACCATTTTTGATGCCAGCAACGACCCTGGATTGACTGCAACGATTACTGGCCCTTCGCTGCCAAGTGATGCAGCCAGAGCATTGTTCCACATGGTTAGCGCCAGCTTGCTTTGGGCGTAGGCCTGCATGTCGTCCAGTAGCCGTTTTTTACCTCGAAGAGCATCTATTTCTACTGAAGCCTGCGCAGCAGAAGACAGGTTAATCACCCGTGAAGATGGCCCCATTAGTGGTAGCAGGCGCTTCGTCAGCAGAAAAGGGGCGACCGTGTTCACCGCAAACCGAATATCCAGTCCGTCCTGGCTGACGGACTCGGGAAATCGCATGACACCAGCATTGTTGATGAGCACGTCCAAATGAACATGGTTTTCGGAGATGGCGTCTGCCAGTGAGTCTACTTCAGCCCGTCGTGACAAATCCGCTTGATAGGTATAGATCAGTCCCGCGCCCATACCATTTGCCAACGTTTTTTCTGTCGTCGCCAACTTTTTTGCGTTTCTTCCATGTAACAGTAGAGTGTGGCCCTCGGAATAGAGGCGCTTTGCGGTTTCCAGCCCGATACCATCCGTGGCGCCGGTAATAAGAATAGTCTGTCTCATGATTTGTGTCCTTTTGCGGGAAATTCAGGTAGCAGGTCTTCTGCCAGGTACAGGAGGGTTTTCTCAGTATCCACCTGGTTGAAGCGCAGATTCAGGGCTACATGGTTTACACCGATCTTTTCCAGTGATTTCAGGTAAGCCTTGAGGAACTTCATGCCCACTCTGAAGCCCAGATGAATGGGCTGGGGGGGAGCATCGGGGGTTGCCAGAAGATCAATGTAAAGGGATTGCATCACGGGTTTCGAAAAACCCGTTCCGCCGGGAATGTTCTCACGCCAGGAACTCACAGCAGCTGCCTGTTCGTTAATGTTGCGCGGGTAAGTAATTAACCCATCGGTGTGGCGGGCACCCCATTGCGGAATCTGTTGGCTGGCTCCGGTAATCAGCATGGGAATCTTTCCTGCTGTGGGTTTGGGTAGCAGGTCTATCTCACCACTGATTTTACCATAGCTGTTTTCGAAGGCCGGTTTATTCTGGGCCATTTCCTGGATGTATTCGAAACTGTTCCGGAAACGTTCGCTCCGGTTTTCGTAGTTCTCATTCAGGGCCGGGTATTCATCCGACCGGTCGCCTGATGCAATCCCCATTATCAAACGGCCACCTGACAACTGATCGACACTGGCGGCTGCTTTGGCAATGTGGGCCGGGTGGCGAAGCGGCAGTATCAGGCTCGCGACACCCAGCGCGACCCTTTCGGTTTGACCCGCCAGAAATCCGAGATAAACGAAGGGGTCGAATACCTGGCCGGCATCACCGAATGAAGGCACATTGAACGGGATATCGCGCAACCACACGGCCGAAAACCCCGATTTTTCCGCCAATTGTATGTGTTCAAGGTGGCGCACCATGCTCGGCACGGGGCCGCTGGAGTAACTCTCCAGCGGAGCGACCAAACCAACACTCAACCGGTTTGGCTCAAACACCTGATTGTAACCACGGTTGATCCGGGCAAATGAGTTTGCGCTCTCGTTCAGTTCAGGCACGGCTTAAATCTCCACGACAACCTTGCCGGTGGCCTGTCCACTGGTCAGAAGAGCATGAGCCTTTCCAACTTCGGAGAGGCTGAATATCTGTTCATCCAAAAGCGGCTTGACGCCACCCTGTTCAACTATCCTCGCCAGTTGAGCCAGAATGTCGCCGTGCGCTTCACGGTGATGGTTGTGTAGCATGGGAATCAGCATGAAGACAACGTGAATCGAAAGGCCTTTGAAGTGAGCTGCGGTGAGGTCCAGATCCACCATGGCGACCGTGGTCGCCACATGGCCATTCAGGGCTGCCGCGTCAAAGCTGTTGGTCATGTTTTCGCCGCCCACCGTGTCGAAAACTACATCAAAACCGGCGCCTGAGGTGTGGGCCTCGACATAGTCTGCGACGCTTTCAGCCTTATAGTCGATTGGCGTAGCCCCGTAGCCTTCGATGATGCCGAAGGCATTTTTACCTGAAGCCGTTGAATAAACCGTGGCGCCAAAGTGCCTGGCCAACTGCACGGCAACATGGCCTACACCACCGGTACCACCGTGCACCAGCACTTTCTGTCCAGCCTTTACACCAGCCCTTTGAAGGCCCTCAAATGCAGTGATCCCAACCAATGGCAATGCCGCCGCCTCACGCATGCTCAGGTTTTTGGGCTTGTGGGCAATCAGCCGTGCGTCTGCAGGCATCAACTCGGCGAGTGCGCCCTGCAGATCGGCCAAACCGCCAGCACAACCATACACTTCATCACCGGGAACAAAACGGGTCACGCCTTCGCCCACTGCCTCAATGGTTCCGGCGAAGTCCATACCGAGCACTGCCGGCAGCTCGGGTGACAGCGGGAGGTCTTTTCCCATCTGGCGAATCATGGTGTCGACGGTGTTGATGCTCGTGGCTTCAACGCGGACGACGACTTGACCAGGTTGTGCGGAAGGTGCAGCCAAATCAGCCTGCTCAAACGTTGCCTCAGGGCCATAATGATTTAGGACCATTGCTTTCATTGTATAACTCCGGTTTTAAGGTGGTTTTACTTGCGTACAACAACAGACTAAATGGTCGTAAAATCCGAATAAACATCCAATAATGGTTTTCAGAATTCGTAAAAAGAGCATAAATGAATGGATACCGAAGGAATAAAACTGTTTGTTCTCGCTGCTGAAAAGCTCAACATCAGTGCCGCCGGGCGGGAGCTGGGGATGCCCCCAGCCGTAGCCAGTGCGAAGTTATCCAAGCTGGAGAGAGCTGTTGGAGCAGACTTATTGCGGCGTTCAACCCGCAAAGTGGCGCTGTCCACTGAGGGCGCGGAGTTCCTGCCTTTTGCCAGGGAAATTCTGGCCCAGGAGAACGCTGCGATGGCCGCGATGGGGTTTGGCAATGGGCATGTATCTGGTACCTTGCGATTCACCGCGTCCAGCACCTTCGCCCAACAATATATCGTGCCTTTGGTACCAGAGTTTCTGGAGATGTATCCGGGTATCAATCTGGACATGCGATTGTCCGATATGGAACTGGACCTGATTCAGGGTAGTTTCGACCTGGCACTCAGGGATGCCATTTTACCGGACAGCAACCTGAAAGTGCGGAAACTCGCAGATGATCGGCGCATATTCTGCGCTTCTCCCGAGTATCTGGCGAAATCGGGAGTGCCAAAACACCCGGACGATTTGCGTTTTCACCAGTGGGTTGCCTTCAAATCTCTGGCCGCAATGGTGTTGGTGGGGCCAGAAGGCGGCAAATGGCAGCTAGACCCTCGCAATTCTCAGAATCGGCTCATCATTGATGATGGCTTGAGTTACAAGATTGCGACCATGGAAGGAGCGGGTATTGCTATGCATGCGCTATGGAGCGTCCACCGGGAACTTTCTGCAGGAACTTTGGTGCAGGTTCTTCAAGACTACCGGATGGACGCTGAGCCGGCGCTTTGGCTGGTGTACCCCAAATCCAATGTATTGACCGCGAAGGTCCGGGTGTTCATTGATTTTCTGGTAGAGAGAATAGGTCTGACACCGCCATGGCTGGAGTGAGCTTGACGATTCAGAGAGACTGCCATGCCCCCTTCGGGGCTTCGCTGGCGCTCGGTCCACACGCTGGCGCGTTTGTCGAACCATTTGTTATCAGAGGTTCGCACCCTTGGGGCGACAAGAGATCATTAAAAAAGCCCGGAATCCACTTCGCTACGCTTTCGTGGACACCAGGCTTTTTCAATGATGGCCCGCCCGAGAGGATTCGAACCTCTGACCTCTGCCTCCGGAGGGCAGCGCTCTATCCAGCTGAGCTACGGGCGGAATGGGCGCTATTCTAGCACTCTGTGGCTGTAAGGGAAGAGAAGATTAAGGCCTTTACTAATTTTTCCAGATCAGTGTGTTATTGATATTTGGCACGTTTTTGGGTTTCACCACTTCCCTGACTGCGTAGTCGGGGTCTTCTGTATGGCGCGTCATCGGGGCGGTCAGTGGTGCTCCCCGGGCACTGATGATGGCTTTGACCTTGGGATAGCGGTTTTCCGGATCCCTCGAAACAACCAGGGCAATTTCCTCACTGGCGAGTCTGACGAAGGTACCCGGCGGGTAAGCGCTCAGCTCAGCCTGGAAGGCTTCAAGAATCCGTTTTTCTGCCGGAGCGGGGCTTTTCAGCAGCCACTCGAAGGCTTCGGTGACGGTCTTGGGCTCGCGGTTTGCGCGTCCGACGATCATCGCGATGTAGTGTTCGCAGCAGCCCAGAAGCAGGCTTTCCGTGAGGATGCGTTCGTCGCTGCTGGCTGATGCCCGTTCATGGTGAGTCTCGACTATCTTGAGCCAGTGATCATCCGTGATGCCGGCTTTCCTCAGAGCGGTCGCGCTGAGTTGCGGATGTTTGTCGATGATTTCCCGCTGTTCGGGGCTGAGCGTGACCCGGGAATGATGCAGTTTTTCCTGAAAAGAGAGCAGGGCGATGTTGGCGGTCAGGGCAGCTGCGATCAGCCGTTTCTGCCTTTGCGGTGGCAAACCCAGGCGTCGTGAAATGAGGCAGCACAGCCAGGCGTAGTAAATCACCTTGTGGTGAAAGTCGCCACTGAGTTCACGGTGAATTCTGGCCAGGCAGGCCTCAGCGTTCTGATCGCAGAACTGTTCAACTCTGGAAACCAGCAGCCGGGTACGTTTGTTGGCTTCCGGTTGCTCATTGATGATCAGGTGCGAGACGGCTTGTAGCTGCTCCAGAAGCTCATCAAAGTCTATGAACGCATTGAGTATGGCTTTGGGGGCATCAGCACCGGGGTGGAAACCACCACTGCCCCCAGTTTTCTGTGGTGTTTTCTTCTGATAGATGCCACGGCGGATCAGCGCGTCCAGTTGAGCGCGATCCTTGACCACAAAGCCTTTATTCAGCAGCAACTGACCCTTCCCGTCGTAAACAGGGAATTGTAAGGGGTAACCCAGATGGATTGCCGTGTAATCAAGTCTGGTCAGTCCAGGTATCAATGCCAATCAACCACTACAGTATTTCCTTAATTGTGTCGTTAAACACGGGTTTAGCAAGTTTTGGCGAGAAAGCACATGAAGTACAGCCACTGATTGTGTGAAGTGGCCTTCAAATTGGGCAGTTTGCGGAGCAGTTTGCTGTGAATTCGAAGGCAGGTGGGTAAAATTACAGCAATGATTGAAGGGAACCTTAAAATAATGAAAGCAGGAAGTCTGTCTGCACTGTGTGTGGCTCTGGCGACTCTGGTCGGTTGTGGAAGTGATGATATTGATGCGCTGGATCGTACCCGGCCAGTGGGGACTGAGTCTTTGGCTGTCATCAGTCCCGATTCCGCAGAAGAGTTGGCGCTAGAAGTGATTTTCCCCTTGCAGCCTCTGCTGATCCCTGATCCTGATCTGGATG
>JAUIAZ010000475.1 GCA_030427465.1 Gammaproteobacteria bacterium
CTTTCCCGTGCGGGGCTGAAGTCGGATGGCAAGCCGGATGGCAGTTTCCTGTTTGCCGGGCCAACCGGTGTCGGTAAGACTGAAGTGACCCGGCAGCTGGCCAAAATTCTGGGTGTTGAACTGATTCGTTTTGACATGTCGGAGTATATGGAGCGGCATACCGTATCGCGTCTGATCGGTGCGCCTCCTGGCTATGTGGGTTATGACCAGGGCGGGCTGTTGACAGAAGCCGTCAATAAAAATCCGCACGCCGTGTTGTTGCTGGATGAAATCGAGAAAGCGCATCCTGAAGTCTTCAACCTGTTGCTGCAGGTGATGGATCACGGAACGCTAACTGATAACAATGGCCGAAAAGCTGATTTCCGGCATGTGATTCTGGTGATGACGACCAACGCCGGTGCAGAGGAAATGAGCCGGCGTTCGATCGGATTCAGCTTCCAGGATCACACCACCGATGGTATGGAAGTGATCACCAAGATGTTCACTCCTGAGTTCCGTAACCGTCTCGACGGTATCATTCAGTTCGAGCCGCTGGCTCCCGCGACGATCACGCACGTTGTGGACAAGTTCCTGGTTGAATTGCAGGCACAACTGGATGACAAGCGGGTACTGCTGGAAGTGGATGACGATGCCAAAACCTGGCTGGCTGTCCACGGCTACGACATGAAGATGGGCGCACGGCCGATGGCCCGGCTGATTCAGGAGCAACTGAAAAAGCCGCTGGCAGAGGAAATCCTCTTCGGTGACCTTGCGGAAAGTGGCGGAACAGTCTTCGTGACCGTTGAAGATGAGAAGTTGTCGTTCCAGTTTGTGCCGGAAAGGGCACTGCTGGAAGACGAATCAGCCCCCTGAGCGGGGGGCTGAGCGCGACTTACTTAGCCCGGTATACAATGCGCCCTTTGCTCAGGTCATAGGGCGTCATTTCAACTTTCACCTTATCGCCGGTCAAAATGCGGATGTAGTTCTTGCGCATTTTGCCTGAAATATGTGCAACAATCTGATGGCCGTTTTCCAGCTCTACACGAAACATGGTGTTTGGAAGTGTATCGATGATGGTACCTTCCATTTCGATGTTGTCTTCTTTTGCCATTAAAATCCGATCTCTGAATTTTTGGAGAGCGAATTTTGCCCTAATTGGAATTAAAAGGCAAAGCGCAAGCCTTATTTATTGAGTTCAGGCAGGGTTTCGGTGAAACATCCCTCTAGATGCGCATCCAGCGATCGCGTATCAGCACTTCAATGGGGCGGTATTGAGTTTTATAGGACATTTTCTGGCAACCTCTGATCCAGTACCCCATGTAGAGGTAGTCGAGCCCCAGCAGCCTACTCTGTTCAATCTGCTGCAGAATGGCGTAAACACCCAGAGAACGGTTCTGTAGCGCGGGGTCGAAAAAGGTATAGATTGCCGACAGGCCATCATCCAGCTGGTCGGTAACGCTCAGGCAGGCCAGGCCGCCTTCCGGCAAGCGGTATTCTGTCAGGCGGGTTTCCGGCCGGGCTTCCAGCAGAAAGTTCTCATACTGTTCGACACTGGGGGGATACATGTCACCGTCCTCATGCCGATGCTCTATGTACTGGCGGTAAAGGCTGAAGTGTTCCGGTTCGAAGCGCACGGGTACACTGCTGGCTATCAGGTCGGTATTGCGTTTCAGGCATCGGCGCTGAGCCCGGGTGGGTTCAAAGGTGCGGACAGGGACACGAACGGAGACACAGGCATTACAGTTATTGCAGCGAGGACGGTAATAATGGTTGCCGCTGCGGCGAAATCCGAGATGGCTCAGGCGGGTGTAGAGATCTTTCTCGACTCTGGCTTTGGGATCAACAAACAGCGTGGTGGCCAGCTGATTGTCGAGATAGCTGCATTTGTGTTCCGGTGTTGCATAAAAAACAAGGGTTTGCATGCTTGTCATAGAAGAAATACAGCTCCCGTTCCTACCCGTCCGGACCACTCTGCCAGAGTACTTTAAAGTATATGCCAGTTTTTGCAGACTGACATCTGTTCACGGATAAACCAGATCTTCCCGAATTTCCCAGCGATGTTCCAGTCTTTTGTCCACATTTTCGCGCAGCTGTTTCAGGAAAGTCTGCCGGGGAATTTCAGTGGCACCCAGAGACAGCAGATGGGGATTGGTGACCTGGGCGTCCAGAAAGTGGTAGCCCCAGTGCGCCAGATGACGTGCGAGCATGATAAAGGCGGCTTTGGATGCGTTGGTGGTTCTGGAAAACATGGATTCACCGAAGAAACAGCGGCCCAGGGCGACGCCGTAGAGTCCGCCTACCAACTCTGCCCCCTCGTAGACTTCGATGGAGTGAGCCAGGCCGCTCTCATGCAGATGTTGATAAGCGGCCAGCAT
>JAUIAZ010000091.1 GCA_030427465.1 Gammaproteobacteria bacterium
TGGCGATGCGCCCATCTGGGCCTGTATCGAGCCGCGCTCCAATACCATGAAGATGGGCGTGCATGCCGACACCCTGTTGCAGTCTGCCGAGCTGGCCGATCGTGTATTCTGGGCAGATTTTGCCGGATACGACTGGCTCGCGGAGAAGCTCGCCACTGCCGGTGAGCGACATGTGCACATGCAGAGCGCTGACAAGCTGGAAGAGGCCTTGAAACAGGCCCGGGGACCCCTGCATATCGTACTGATGAGCAATGGCGGTTTTTCCGGTTTGCCAGCCAGGCTCAAAACCCACTTTTCCCGGGACCCGTTACATGTCTGATTCAAGCCCTCCGCAGGAGGTTACTCTGGCCATTACCGGTGCCTCAGGTTTTCCCTACGCCTGGCGTCTGATCGGGTGTCTGGTGGATGCTGGGGCCCAAGTGCATCTGATGGTCAGTCGTGCAGCCCGTGTCGTCGCAGCCACCGAATCCGGTATCAAACTCAAGGCCCAGCCACGTACCCTGAGTGAGCAGATTGGCGAGCATTTCAGTGCAGCCCCAGGTCAGATTCAGGCCTATGGGGAAGAAGACTGGTTCTCACCGGTAGCATCGGGCTCAGGCGCGCCCACCACCATGGTGATCTGCCCCTGCAGCACCGGCACCCTGTCGGCTGTCGCCCAGGGGGCCAGCAACAACCTGATTGAACGTGCCGCCGATGTGGTGCTGAAAGAGCGCAAACAGCTCATTCTGGTACCTCGCGAAACCCCGTTTTCGACGCTGCACCTTGAGAATATGCTGCGGCTCAGCCGCATGGGCGTCACCATTCTTCCGGCCGCTCCCGGCTTCTACCACCAGCCGCGAAGCATTGAGGACATGGTGGATTTCATTGTCGCCAGAATTCTGACCCACATGGGTTTCAGTCAGGAACTGATCCCCCGTTGGGGCAGGGACGCTTGAGGGGAGCCCGCAATGAATGAGATAGACTGGAAGAATACTCCGGCTGCCATCTGGCGGCATTATCAGGAAAGACTGAAACCCATCGGTAAGCTGCCAGCCGATCGCCTGGATGACCTGCTGGGGATTGAGAAGCAGAAAACTGAACTCGTGCGTAATACCGAGCGATTCCTGAGCGGTCTGCCCAGTAACAATGTGTTGATGTGGGGCAGTCGAGGTACCGGGAAATCGACCCTGCTGCGAGCCTTGCTGAATACCTATTACGAGCGGGGCCTGCGTATGATCGAGATTGACAAGGATGATCTGACGCGCTTGCCGGAGCTTGTGGATACGCTGAGGGAGTTATCCCAGCGCTTTGTGATTTTCAGCGATGACCTTTCCTTCGAAATTGGCGAGAAGTCCTACAAGGTGCTGAAAACCGTGCTGGAGGGCTCCCTGGAACCCCCCGCGGACAATGTCCGCGTGTATGCAACTTCCAACCGCCGGCATCTGATGCCGGAACCGCAGTCTGAGAATGAGAGTTCGCGGGTATCGGGTACCGAAATTCATCATGGCGAGGCCATCGAAGAGAAGATTGCCTTGTCTGACCGCTTCGGGTTATGGCTGTCTTTCTATCCCATCGACCAGCAGACTTACCTGAGCATTGTGGATCATTATTTCCGTGACTGGTCAGGTGACCGGGAAACCCTGCACATTGAAGCCAATCGCTTTGCCATCCAGCGGGGAGGGCGAAGCGGCCGCGCCGCCTGGCAATTCTTCCGTCACCGCAGTCCTGGCTAGTTCTGTCTTTTTTCGCCAAGTCAGCTGGGCTTTTTGGTCATTGAGGCCTCTGCGTCCGCTTGCCAGACTGTGAGAAACAAGCAAGCTGGAGAAGCGACCCATGATTCCCCGTACAGTCTTTGATTCTGACACAGAAGGCTTCCGTGATGCCTTTCGCAAGTTCCTCGAGAAAGAAGCCGTCCCCTTTCATGATGAGTGGGAAAAAGCGGGTCAGGTAGATCGGAATCTTTGGCGCAAAGCCGGTGAAATGGGCTTTCTGTGCCCGGATATGAGCGAGGAATACGGCGGTTCCGGCGCTGATTTTCGCTTCAATGCGGTGATTGCGGAAGAGGTTGCCTCGCTCGGGCTTACAGGAATTGGGTTCAGCCTGCACTCGGATATCGTGGCCCCTTACATTCTGCACTACGGTTCTGCTGAGCAGAAAGCCAAGTACTTGCCCAAACTGGCACGGGGAGAGATGGTCACCGCGATCGCGATGACCGAACCGGGCGCGGGCTCCGATCTGCAAGGCGTCAAGACTACCGCCGTGTTGCAGGGCGACCACTACGTTCTGAATGGCTCCAAGACATTTATCACCAATGGTCAACTGGCGGACCTGGTTATCGTCGTAGCCAAGACCGATCCCAAGGCGGGCGCCAAGGGTACCAGCCTGCTGCTGGTGGAAACTGCCTGGGAAGGATTCAGCAAGGGTAAAAATCTCGAAAAAGTGGGCATGAAAGCCCAGGACACCTCGGAGTTGTTCTTTCAGGATGTGAAGGTGCCCAAGGAAAACCTGCTCGGTGGCGAGAACACCGGGTTCATGTTGCTGATGCAGGAGTTGCCACAGGAACGCCTGCTCGTTGGCGTCAGTGCCATTGCGGCCTGCGAGGCCGCCTTCCAGTGGACACTGGACTATTGCAAAGAACGCAAGGCTTTTGGCAAGTCGCTGCTGCAGTTTCAGAATACGCGCTTCAAACTGGCGGAGCTCAAGGCGGAGATAACGGCCGGCCGGGTATTCATGGATCGCTGCCTCGAACTGCACCTGTCCAAGAAGCTGGACATACCCACGGCAGCCATGCTCAAGCAGTGGTCAACTGACTTGCAGTGCAAGGTGATGGATGAATGTGTGCAGCTGCACGGAGGCTATGGCTACATGTGGGAATACCCCATTGCGCGGGCCTGGGCGGATTCCCGTGTGCAGAAAATCTACGCCGGAACCAATGAGATCATGAAGGAGATTGTAGCGCGTTCACTATAGCGCTGCGTCCTGCATCACATTGCTGTACATTTGTAAACTGTCAGACAATTTTTGAGGGGTTGGTAAAAGTTATTCTATGTAAGTGCCCGTAGACTTGCGTTGCCATCATGGAGGAAGGAGTAGTATTCATGGTTGAACGCTTGTTGATTTTTGTTGCGGGCATTTTTCTGCTGGCTTGTCTGAGTGTCGAAGTGCTGATGCAGCGCGAAAGGGATCGCGATCTGCTCGCGCTCACAGATGCCAAGGCGGACTATCTCGCGGGTGAGTATCGCCAGGGAGACCGTTCGCTGGTGTTCGAATGGCGCTTGCTTCCGGGGGATGTGCTTCGCTACGACCTGGTTACCCCGAAGGGCCGTCATCGCGGGGAAGTTTCACTGGACACCGGATTTGACGGGCAGATCAGCCGGCCTGATCTGGCGGTTGATGAGGCCCACCTGCTGTACGATCTGTCAGAGCAGTTGCGGGCCCATCAGACCCATGAGGCCGAACCGGTGCGGGACGGTGTCGTCAGTCTTGTCACGCACTGGACGCTTCGTCAATCCACCGCTGCCGGCGAGTAGTCAGTACCCGTTCCGGCCAGTCTTTCACAGGCAGGCCGGAGCAAGCCCTCGCAGAAGATCAGTAAATGGTCGGCGTGAGCGCAGTAATATTCCCCAACTCTTTTTCTATCCATTGTCCCAGGGCTGGTGCGACCTCCAGCAAGACCGAGTAATGTCCTGCGCCCCGGACCAGTTCATTCGAGCCCATCCAGGGCTCACGGCCGTTGCGCTTGAGGAACATCTTGGTGCGCCCACCCTGAACATATTCATCCTTTGATGCCGTCCAGATGCCATAGGGAATTCTCAGCTGCCGGATCTGCAGAACCGGCTTGGCCGGAACAAAAGGGCGTGCAAAGTTGGCGGTAAAGGTTTCCACCATGGGGCGATGCGTGATCTTGGCGGCATGCGGCAGCGGCAGGGTAAAGGCCTGGCAATGACCACAGGCCAGCCCCAGCGTGCTCTTGTTTGCGATCAGCCCGAGTTTGTGAACCTTCACCAGAGAGGGTTCCTTGCGTCGATCCAGAGCTGCCTTGGGGCCAAAGTAGGGCGATACAAAGGCCAGTCCACCCAGGTTCTTGCGCTGGTGCCAGCCCTGATAATTCAGGAGCAGACCGGCGCTGGCACCATGGGCTCCGATAAATATGGGCAGGTCGGGGTGCGCATAGCCGATGTGACGAAGCAGACTGTCAATGTCCTGGAACAGGGCTTTGCGTGAAGGCGCATCACCGGGTTCCCCCTCTGACTGGCCGTGGCCCCGGTAGTCCGGTGTGACGACAATGACCCGGTGATCCCGGGCCAGTTCGTAGGCCATATTCTGGTAACCGAGTGCCGAGTGGGCGCCGGGAGCATGCAGAAACAGCATGACAGCCCGTGCATTGCGTGGTACGTAGTGTCTGACGGCCAGTCCAACGCCATCAAAGCTGTGAATCATGCGGGCTTCGGCCAGCGGGGCTTCCTTGATGGCGGCTTTCACGGCAGAAAAATCGGGTATGCTGATACTCTCGGCCCGAGTGAACAGGCTGGCGGTGGTCAGGATCCATCCAAGGATCAACAGGCGTCCATAAGACATGCGCAACTCTCTTGCTACTCACAGTGTTGTTGTATATTCCACTGTTTATCGTAACTGAATTTTACGCAACAAAGCTTGAATCAATCGTCATTCGCAGGGGCCGGCGAAGATTCTTCAGGCACTGGCAAGGGGGCATCCGGTGCCGGACCTGCTTCTTCCGCTGATGGCAAAGCGTCTTCGGCTGCAGGGGGGGGCTCCGCTACCTCCGTGACGGCTTGGGCTGTGCTCAGTTGATCCTGCAACCCGGCGATCTGCTCTGTCAGACTGCGGTTTTCTTCTTCGCTGCTACCAAGCTTTTGCTGGCTGCTTTCCAGAAGGCGGGTGGTTTCATCCAGTGTAGTGGTCAGACTTTGCAGTCGCTTCAGCATCTCGGCCATACGCTGGGTGTCTTCATCCCGTTGCTGGGCCAGCTCGGCAATCCGGATTTCTGCGGCATCTCGCTCCGACCGGGTTTGTGTCAACTGGGTGTCAATGTCTGCCATCTGGGTGCGCAAGGTTGCCAGCGTTGCTTGGCCGGCTTCCAGCTCATTTTGCAGCGCCAGTCTTTCCGCATCCAGTGTTGAGGTTTTGGTTTTTTCGTCCTGCAGTGCCTGTTCGGTTTCTGCCAGCGACTGTTTGTTGGCTGTCAGTTGCTGGGCCAGTGACTCATTGCTCTTGCGGCTTTCCCGCAGGAAGGCTTCAAGCTGCTGGATCTTCTGGGTGGCGCCGGCCTGAGCTGTAGTGGCCTCGCTGAGACCAGTTGTCAGATTCTGGTTCTGCTGGTTTGTCCGTTCCAGGGACTGGATCAGTTGTTCGGTCTGAAGCAGCAGCCGGCGGTTGTCTTCGTTGGCCCGAACCTGTTGGCCTTCCATTTCAACCAGCATCCAGACCATAAAAGCGGCAAACCCCAGCAAGGGGATCCACAGCAGCCAGCCCCAGATACCACTGCGTTGCTTCTCTTCCAGGGCCAATTGCTGGTCTTTGAGCGCTTGGGCCTGCTTTTGCAGATCTCTGTCCCTGTCGGAAAGCGAGCTTTCCTGTTGCCTCAGGCGGGACTCGGCCGATTGTAGTTCGGCCTGCTGGCGAGTCAGGGTTTCCTGTCTGGATTTGCCCTGGTTCTCCAGGCGTTGCAGCTGATCTTCACGACGCTTCAGCGTCTGCTCACGCTGCTTGATTTCCCGTTCTTTCTGAAGCCATTCCCGTTGCTTGCGGGCATCATCTGGTTGCATGTTGTTCGCTCGACAAAACCGGTGACAGACGAGGGTGAAGGACCCCTTAGTTACGTTTAACCATAGCAGTGACTGCCAAATTCGGAAAATAACGCAGATTCAGGGGCTTAAATCTGGACAAAATAACAACAGGGTTTACAGTTATAGTGACGTTAATGTTTAACGCTAAAACAGTTTACACCGCACCCGGGGGCAAGCATGGCAACGATCAAGAAACCGAAGGCAATCGAGAAGCTCGTTGATCGAGTGGTTAAGGAAATGCGCACCGCGCAGAACAAGCTGAATGATCAGGTGAATGCTCTGGTCAGCAAAGCCGAAGCCGAACTCAAGGTAGAAGACACCGTCAAGAAGGTTGTCGGACAGGTTGAAGCGCTGCAAAAGAAACAGATGCAGACGCTGCACGAATGGCAGAAGGAAGTGGAAGGCCGCTTCCAGCAGGTCCTGGATTTTCAGAAACAGATGATGGATACACTGCTGCCGGGTAGTGGTGCCAAGGTTGAAGCGGCCAAGGCCAAGCCCGCTACGAAAAAAGCACCAGCACGAAAGACGGCTGCCAGCAAGACCAGCACAGCCAAGAAACCGGCGACCACACGCAAGGCGCCGGCCCGCAAGCCCGCGGCAGCCAAGTCCACGGCTTCCACTGCAGCGAAGACAAGCACTGCAGCCAAGAAGCCGGCAGCGAAGAAACCCGCAGCGAAGAAACCGGCAGCCCGCAAGCCTGCTGCGGCGAAGACGACGGCCAAGACCACTGCGGCCAAAACCACCGCGGCGAAGCCAACAGCTGCCAGGAAAACCACAGCGGCGAAAAGCACTGCGGCGAAGACGACCGCCGCCGCCAAGAAACCTGCGGCTGCCAAGAAGACCACTACCCGCAAGACCAGCACTGCGAAGTCCACTTCGACGGCAGCAAAAAAGGCCACTGCAGGCAAACCGGCAGTAGCCGCACCTTCAGCACCCAAGCCGGCCTCCAGCCTGGCGCCGCCAAGTGGCGGATCAGACAAAAGTTCATCCGGTTCCTGATTGCATCGGATAGGATAAGCACCCGGTCACATTAACCAGCGACTAAAACTGCCAATATTGCAATTTGTTACATTTGGCGGAACGCTTTTTAATGAAGACCGGTTTTTCTTTTTCTTCACTTCTTTCTCTCGGGCTGCTTGTCGGTCTCGTTTCTGCGACGAGTCAGGCTGAGATAGTCAAACGCAACTTCTGTGTCTGGGATCCGGTCGGATCAGCCGGTCCGATCGTTACCATGGTCAAGGAAGTCAAACCCAAGGCGCTCGGCTGGGGGGTTGATCTGAACCTTCTGGCCTACACCGATGAAAACATTGCCGCCAATGATTTCAAAGCGGGCTCCTGTGAAGCGGTGCTTCTGACTGGCGTTACCGTGCGTGAATTCAATGCCTTCACTGCCACGCTCGGTGCGGTGGGTGCCATCCCCGGCGATTCCGAACTCAAAACCCTGCTTGATACTCTGGCTCAGCCGCGTGCCGAGAAACTGATGCGACAAGGGCAGTATGAAGTCGCTGGCATCCTTCCGATTGGATCTGTATTTATTTATGTCCGTGACCGTCAGGTGGATGCTGTCGAAAAGTTTCAGGGCAAGAAGATGGCCGTTTTCGATAACGACCCGGTAGCACTGACCATGGTCCGGCGTATTGGGGGTTCCGTGGTCGGCGCCAGCCTGAGTAACTTTGCGGGCTACTTCAACAATGGCAGCGTGGATATCATTTTCGCGCCCGCGGTTGCCTATGAAACGATGGAGCTGTATCGCGGAATTGAACCTTCCGGAGGCATCCTTTCCTACCCTTTACTGCACACATCCATGCAGATCGTGATTAACCGCAATGCTTTCCCGGAAGATTTCGGGCAGCAGATGCGGACCTTTGTTCACGGCAAGTTCGATGAACTGCTGGAAGTGGTCAAGCAGGCTGAACAGTCCATCCCTGATCGTTACTGGGTTCCAATTCCCGAGGCGCGTCATGATGAGTACAACGAGTTCATGCGCCAGTCACGCATCAGTCTGATGAGTGAAGGGCTGTATGATGCGACCGCTCTGAAAGTCATGAAAAAAGTGCGCTGCAAGCACAGCCCTTCTGCAGGAGAGTGTGCCAGCAGCGAAGAGTAGCCGCCCTCAGAAGCGCAGGGCAGCCTTATCGAGTTGCTCAATCGTGGCTTGGTCGAGCGGGGTGTAGGACTGACTACCTGCTAGCCTGATGTAGACCTTGTCTTTGTTTCTTCCGATTTGATAGCCGGCCTCTTTCAGATCAACCTTTCGATATTTGAAGGTGCCGGTCTTTTCTATTTCGTTCGTGACTCGGATAAACACCGGAATGGCGTAGTCAGGAAGCTCCTGATTGAGATACTGCAACAGGTTTTCCATCGGTATGTCATGGCCCTCTGCAGGAACCAGTGTGGCCATACCGGCCTTTCCGTTGGTGCCGGGAATTTCCACGCCGTAGACGATGGCCTCGGCAATCCCCTCGAAGCGATCGAAGACGTTTTCCACTTCCGTGGTGCTGACGTTTTCGCCTTTCCAGCGGAAGGTATCTCCCATGCGGTCGACAAACTGCAGATGCCGGCAGCCAATGTCTTTGAGTACATCGCCGGTATTGAACCAGGCATCGCCTTTACGAAATGCGTTACGGATGATGGCTTTTTCCGTGGCCTCTTTCTGGGTGTAGCCTTCGAAGTTCCACTTGCCGGTAATCTTGCCCAGCAACAGGCCCGGTTCTCCGCTGGCGACTCTTTCCAGTCTTCCTTTTTCATTGCGTACCGGCTCCCGTGTTCCTTCGTGGAAGCGCACGAGTTCAAAAGGCGCCGTGGAGAAGCCGACCGTGTTGTCCAGGTTGAGGAAGTTTGAGAAACCGATGTTGCCCTCACTGGCACCATAGAGTTCGCTCACCTGTTCAATGCCGAAGCGCTCCTTGAAGGGTTTCCAGATGGATGGCCTCAGACCGTTGCCGAGCATTTTTCGCAGTGGGTGCTGGCGGTCACTGTCCCGGGGAGGCTGGTTCAGGAGATAGCGGCAGAGTTCACCGACATAGCCGAAGCAGGTCGCCTGATAGCGCCTTACATCGTCCCAGAAGGCGCTGGCACTGAATTTACGGCGAACGGCGATGGCAGCACCGCCGCCCAGTGCGGCACCCCAGCATACCAGCAAGGCGGTGCCATGATAGAACGGCAGCGTGACATAAATGACATCCAGCGGGGTCAGAGCCAGAGACATATGGCCCATTCCACCGATGGCCTTGAACCACTTGCGGTGGCTGCTGGGTGCCGCTTTTGGCAGCCCGGTCGTACCCGAGGTGAAGAGGTAGACGGCGGTATCTCCGGCCCTGCGACGGGCGCGCACGCCGGGCGGGTCTGACGGGTGAGCTTGTGCGGCTTTGGCGAGGTTGACTGTACCTTCCGGCGCTTCACCCGGGTCTGAGCGCGTATCACGGTCGGCGACCCAGAGCACAGGGGTTTCTGCACCTTCAGGCAGGTGGGCCCTCGCGCTGGAAAGGGCTTCCATCTGTTCTTCACCGACTATCAGCAGTCTGGGTTTGATCAGGCTAATGCTGTGTGCCAGGACATGACCTTTCTGAGCTGTATTCAGCATGGCTGCACTTGCCCCAAGTTTGAGAGCCCCCATCACGGCAACAAACAGCTCTGGCCGGTTTTCCAGATTAATGGCGATAGATTCTCCTGCTTTCAAGCCGAGTGACTGAAACAGGCGAGCATATTGGTTGGCCCACTGATTGAGGGCTTCATAGGTGATTTCGCGGTCTTCAAAGAGAATGGCCGGGCGGTGTGCATAGCGTTTGGCATTTTCTTCCAGCAGGTCGGAAACGGTAAAGGCCTTCTTCTTTCCGAGCAGTGCGAAGTAGTAATACCCTTTCAACAAGGAGGGCAGCTTCTGGGCAACCCAGGGGAGCTGCCCCAGAACCTGTGATGTGCTGATCCGGTCTTCACTGAGACTTTCTGGCAGAGACATTCCGTTTTCCTGTTCTTATTGGAATGAGCGGTTCGTGCCGGGTTCAGCTGACTTCCTCGACAAAGAGGTCTGTCATCAGCTTGCCACCGGCTTCCCGATTGTGGCGGTAGCCACTGAAATCGTCTACCCCTGCCTCACGCAGAATCTGCTCGTCTATGCAGAAATTGCCGGTGAAAGTCTCTGGTGCCCGGGACAGAATATTGAATGCTGCATCAGACATGATCTCGGGCGTCCTGCCGTGGTCAAGAGCCTTTTCACTGCCTGCGGCAAAAGACACAGCTGCGGTTGATATCACCGTACGTGGCCAGAGTGAATTAACGGCGATGCGGTATTTGCGGAATTCTTCACTCAGGCCCAGGGTCAGCATGGACATGCCGTACTTGGTCAAAGTATAGGGGCAGTAGGACTTGAACCAGCGGGGATCCAGGCTGATGGGCGGTGACAGATTGAGAATATGTGCGTGAGAGCTCTGCTTCAGCCAGGGCAGGGCGGCCTGACTCAGAGCGAGCACCGCACGGGTGTTGATCTGGTGCATCAGATCAAAGTTTTTCAGCGGGGTGGTTTCGGCGGAGGTCAGGCGGATCGCCCCCGCATTATTGATAACAAGATCCAGGCCCTCAAAATGCTTGGCCGCCTTGGAAACTGCCTGCTCTACCGCGTCGTCGTCGCGCACGTCGAGTTTGAGTGCCAGGGCACGACCACCGAGTTCTTCCACCTCGCGGGCCACGCTGTGGATGGTGCCTGGCAGCTTCGGGTGCGGTTCGTCCGACTTGGCGGCAATCACGATATTGGCACCTTCACGGGCGAAGCGCAGGGCAATGGCGCGGCCGATGCCACGCGACCCACCGGTAATGAATACCGTTTTTACTGAGGTTTGTGTCTGTGTCATGAGGATGTCTCCTGATCAGTTTCCATTCCGGCGGGGGATATGCTGACAAGAACCTGGCGCACACGAACCTGGTCCCCTGCTTTGACGGATAACTCGGTTACTGTGCCATCGCAGTCCGCCTTGAGTGGGTGTTCCATCTTCATCGCTTCGAGAATGACCATGGTTTCTCCTTTTTTTACGGTCTGCCCGGCTTCGACCAGGATATCCACAATGGCACCGTCCATGCTCGCCTTGACTTGTCCGGATCCTCCGCTCTCGAGTGCGCCGGAAGGCTGGTGAGTGCAATCTTCAAACTGCCAGGTTCTGCCCTGATGCAGCAAGAAAATGTGGTTGTTCTCGCACAGGAAAGCTGCCTGTTGGTGAATGTCCTCGTGTTCAAATACGACTTGTTCACCGGACCAGCGGGTTGCTCCGAACCGGATCGGATCTGACTCGCCCGAAAGGCTGACTTCATAGCCGTCGGCTTTCGGAAGCACCGTCACTGATCTCTGCTTTTCGCCATCCTGCAGCCTGACTACCCAGGGGGAAACGTTGGCGCTCCACCACTGGTGCAGGCCGCTTTTTTCGGGGTATTGCTGATGGCAGAGAATGGTGGCAGCCAGAGCAAGCGCAAGCGGGTCGGCATCTGCGCTGGTCAGGCTGGGGTCACCGTCAAGATGTTGTGGGATAAAAGCCGTAGTGGCCTCCCCTCGCTGGAACGCCGTGTGGGCCAGAATACGACTGAGAAAGAACTGATTACTGGTCACACCGAACAGACGCAGTTTCTGCAGGCTGCGCAACAGGCGCCGGATGGCCTCACTGCGGTCTTCCCCCCAGGCGATGACCTTCGCCAGCATCGGGTCATAATGCGGCGTTACCCACTGACCCTCGCAAATCCCGTCATCGACTCGCAGACCTTCCTGTTCGGCGAAGCGCCAGCGTTTAATCTGGCCAGTCTGGGGCATGAAGTTCTGCGCGGGGTCTTCGGCATACAGACGCACTTCGATGGCGTGCCCGTTCAGCGCAATGGCATCTTGGGTCAGGGGTAGTTTCTGGCCCGCAGCAACCCGG
>JAUIAZ010000476.1 GCA_030427465.1 Gammaproteobacteria bacterium
GGGAGCCCGCCTATGAAGCCTATCGGCGTAGCCTCGAAGTGGTCGGGCAGTACGACATCATGACGCTGGAAAAATTCCAGACCATCCGCGAGTTTGTCAAAGTGCTTCAACAAACGGGTAGACAGGCCGAAGCAGAGACTTACCAGGCCATCCTTGACAGTTCTGAACCCGGTCGCACCCGCCAGCAGATGCTGAAAGGACAGGAAGCCCTGGCTGCCGGAGACTTTCAGCAGGCCGCCCTGCACTTTCACGCGGTACTGAGGCAGGTACCTCTGTATGTGGATGCCAGGGAAAGTCTCGGACGCATTGCCTGGCTGACAGATGATTCGGAGAGTCTGGCCCTGTTCTGGGGCGGCCTCGAAAGCGACCAGGTCCACCCGGAATTCCGGCAGAGCTTTGTGGAAGCGCGACAATACATCCAGTGGCAATCCAGAGTCAGGGATCTTGCAGACGCCTTTTACGAACCGGCCTTTACAGACCATCCGTCGCCAGAACAGCTCCGCCCGCTACTGAAATCCGCACCGGAGATGCTCCAGCAGGCTCTTATGAACGCCCCCGCACAAAGCCAGGGTTACCGCGACTGGCTACGATGGCTCGGTCTGCAGCCTCCCAAAGAGGCGAACTACGACCACCTGGAACAACTGCTTGATATGGATACCGGGCTGACCAGACAGCTATCCCTCCAATGGGAAGCTGCCGCTCACGGAACCGCCAACCCCGAACTCGAGTGGTCGCAATCGCCCAGTCTTTTACTGGCGGCCCAGCTGTTTTCCTCGGACGGGTCGGAGGCACCTGGTAACGGGCGGGTGACCATGGCTCACTTGTCGCGATTGCAACTGCTGAATGTGACGCACCCGCAGGATGGCCCGGCACAGCTCGCCCTGGCTGAGGCTTATCTGGAACTGGGTGAAAAGCAACGTGGACTGAAGTATCTGGGCAGACTGGTAGCGCAATACCCCGACTACTCAGATGCCTGGGCGCTGATCCTGAATTACGACTCCTCAGCAAACGTTCTCTCGCCAGCCACGGAAAGTTTTGACAGGCAGCCGACAACGTCATTATTTCTGGCCATTTTCAATATCCATTTGGGTCGGAATGACTATACAGCTGCACAGGCTCTGATCCAGCGGGGCATGGAAAGATGGCCTGCACACCCCCTGATTCATGAGGCTCGACTGCGGCTACAGGCTACGCTCTGAAATCTGTCCCTTGCCCGTCAACGCAAACGGTTGACACAACTGGATATTACGGTATCATTCGCGCAGCTTGCTATCACGCAACGGAGGGATGGCAGAGCGGTTGAATGCACTGGTCTTGAAAACCAGCATGGGTTAATAGCCCATCCAGGGTTCGAATCCCTGTCCCTCCGCCATTTCCCGCTTCAGATCCCCTGTTTGTGCACCGGTTCCGAGTCTCAAGAAAAATTAATAAACCCGTTTAGAGAGTTCGTTGAATTCGGGGCGTAATACCGTATGATTAAGCAAAGAATTCAATCAGTTCTCTGGAGGAACTATGGAACGCAGACCCCTTGAAACCGTGCGCTCATCGAGCGAACCACTGGCCGCGCAGGGTCACCCTGCCGAAATGCAGGGGCATACAGCCGAGATGCAGCGCCAGACTGGCGCAGGTATCGAAGCGGGCAGCACCAATGCGGTGCTGAAAAATACCTACTGGCTGTTGGGTGCCACGCTGGCCTTCTCATCTTTCGTTGCTTACCTGAGCATGTCAGCTCCGCGGCCCGGCATTCTGGTCATGCTGGTCGGTTTCTATGGCTTGCTGTTTGCCGTACACAAACTCCAGAACAGTGTTTGGGGCCTGGTTGCCGTGTTCGCACTTACCGGCTTCATGGGCTACACCCTGGGCCCCATCATTGGCATGTTTGCCGGTGCAGGTGCCATGCATATTGTTGCTAATGCCCTGGGTATGACGGCGATAGCCTTTTTTGGCCTGTCGGCTTATGCCATCACGACCAAGAAAGATTTCAGCTTCCTGGGTGGCTTCCTGACAGTCGGTTTTTTCGTGCTGCTGGGTGCCATGATTGCCGGATTCTTCCTGCAGAGCCCCGTGCTGCAGTTGGCCATCAGCGCCGGCTTCGCTATCTTCTCTGCCATGGCCATTCTCTGGCAGACCAGCGCCATCGTGAACGGTGGCGAGCGTAACTACATCACGGCTACCGTGACGCTGTTTGTGTCTATCTACAACCTGTTCCTCAGCTTGCTGCAACTTCTGACCGCTTTCGGTGGTGATGAGTAAAGAAACAGAAACCCAGGAGAAGAGCCTGAGCTACGTTGTCGTCGTACAGGCATCCCCTGAACTCGGAAAGG
>JAUIAZ010000092.1 GCA_030427465.1 Gammaproteobacteria bacterium
ACCGTTCAGCGCCGATGGTAGTGTGGCACTTGCCCATGTGAGAGTAGGTCGTTGTCAGGCATTTATAACGAACCCTGTATCGAAAGATACAGGGTTTTTTTTGCGCTCCGGTCAGCGCCAGATGTACTCTTGTACTCTTTCAAATTACCTGAATTCAGTTTCCTGACTTAAGTAGCACGAGGAGTTGTGTGTGACAAAAGACGCACTGATCATTTTTGATACCACCCTGCGTGACGGTGAGCAAAGCCCGGGCGCATCCATGACCAAGAGTGAGAAGTTGCGTATCGCTCGTGCGCTCGAAAAGATGAAGGTCGACGTGATTGAGGCCGGCTTCGCGATCGCCAGCCAGGGGGATTTTGAGGCGGTCAAGGCCATTGCAGATACTATCACTGACTCAACTGTCTGCAGCCTGGCCCGAGCGTTGGATAAAGATATAGAAAGGGCCGCAGAAGCGCTTCAGAACGCGAATTCAGCGCGAATCCATACATTTATCGCGACTTCCCCAATTCACATGAAATACAAGCTTCAGATGTCGCCGGATCTGGTGGTTGAGCAGGCAGTTCGTGCAGTGAAAAAGGCCCGGAACTATACTGACAATGTCGAATTTTCCTGCGAGGACGCGGGGCGATCCGAGATCGATTTTCTGTGCCGTATCATTGAGGCGGCGATCGATGCTGGCGCCGGCACCATTAATATTCCTGACACTGTCGGGTACGCGATACCCCAGCAGTTTGGGGAGACCATGAAAACCTTGATCGAGCGTATACCCAACTCGGACAAAGCCGTGTTTTCCGTTCACTGTCACAATGATCTGGGACTGGCTGTGGCCAATTCTCTGTCAGCTGTTTTGGCGGGCGCCCGTCAAGTGGAGTGTACTATCAACGGGTTAGGTGAACGGGCAGGAAATGCTTCCCTGGAAGAAATTGTGATGGCGGTGCGTACCCGTCAGGACATTTTCGGTATTGATACCGGCATTGATACGACGGGCATTGTGCCCGCTTCAAAGCTCGTCTCCACGGTTACCGGGTTCCCGGTGCAACCAAACAAAGCGATTGTGGGTGCCAATGCCTTTGCGCATGAGTCCGGGATTCACCAGGATGGCGTGCTGAAGCATCGGGAAACCTACGAAATCATGCGTGCCCAGGATGTTGGCTGGCATACCAATAGTCTGGTACTGGGCAAGCACAGTGGTCGTAATGCATTCAAGACCCGCTTACTGGATCTGGGGTATCGTTTTGAAACCGAGACCCTGTTGAATGAGGCTTTCGCTCGCTTCAAGGATCTGGCTGACAAGAAGCATGAGATATTTGATGAAGATCTGCATGCCCTGGTCAGTGACAGTGTGTCTTCCCACCTGAATGAAAAATATCGCCTGGTGTGTATGTCGGTGACCAGTGAAACCGGAATGACGCCTAAGGCCAAAGTAACGATCGCCATTGACGGTGTCGAGCATACAGCTGAGTCTGAGGGTGGAGGACCGGTTGACGCTACTTTCAAGGCCATTGACTCTATTGTTGAGTCCGGAGCAGTTCTGCAGTTGTATTCCGTGAATGCCATTACCAGTGGTACCGATTCTCAGGGTGAGGTGACTGTCCGATTGGAACGGGGAGGCCGCATAGTGAATGGCCTGGGTGCCGACACAGATATCGTGATCGCTTCGGCAAAAGCCTATCTGAATGGGCTTAATGCCATTCAGGATCAGGGGGCTCGGCAACATCCTCAGGGTGCGGATGTATAGCATCTAATTTGGCTTGCTGAGGGCGTGATGTCGGTCGATAGCTATTTGTCTCTGCTGGAGCTGCAACCCTGGTCCGAAAGGCCTGGGGCGCTCTCTGAATGGGCGGGGGTGCAGGTTGAGGCGAGAGTCAGCGTTTCGGCTGAGAGGACCTTGTCCGGTGTGGCTCCTCCGGTCAAGATGGACCGGGAAGTTGCCCGAAAACGTTTGCATGAGGTGATTGATGCGGACCCTGCTCCCAACGTAGCGGAAACCCTTACCGAGAAAGAAGGAAAAGACAAGAACTGCCAGGGAGATCGACCGGTTGAAGACTTGACGCCCCTTGGGGCTGATGCTTTCACCGTTATGGTCGCTGAGGGAGAGGGTACCTTGTGGTTCGCCTGTGATACCAGTGGAAATGGCTTCACAGTGCACGATCGCGCACTGTTTGTGCAGATCGGGCGGGCATTCGCTGCGACGAATGCCCAAAGCTTTACCTGGCCACCTTTTGATCGGCCAGTATTTGAAGACGCGTCCGCCTTACAGGCCTCGGTGTTCCAGCGCTTTTGCGGCACTCTGAGGCGGCAACCGGCCGAACGTGTCATACAGTTTTCTTCGCAAGATACGCCGGAAGCTTTGCTCCAGGCGATTCTGGGTGATCAAGGGGGGCAAGATGTGCACCGGTTCCCCGCTTTGGGAAGCTTTTCCCGGGAAGCATCCCTGAAGCGTCGCCTGATGGGAATTGTTTATCCTGAGTAGGTGAGTGGGAGGCGATGTCCCGATTTCGTCACATGCGTGAGTCCGATCTGGATGCGGTCCTGAAAGTGGAGCGCGGAGCTTATTCTCACCCCTGGAGTGAAGCCAGCGTACGCAACTGTCTCGGCAACAGCCAGGACAGCTGTTGGGTTCTGCTTTCTCCTGAAGAACCAGAGGAGATCATCGGTCATGCAATCTGTAGCGTAATTTTCGACGAAGGCCATGTGCTGAATCTGTGCATAGCCCGTGACTGGCAGCAGCAGGGTTTCGGGCGGCTTCTTCTGGACCATATCCATGACCAATTGCAGAAAGAGGGCGCTGAAAAGATTTTCCTGGAAGTTCGCTCCGGAAACCGTGCGGCCTACGAGCTGTATTTGTCACGAGGCTACCGTCAGGTGGGTGTACGCAAAAACTATTACCCGGCAGCGGAAGGGCGAGAAGATGCGCTGGTGCTGCAAAGAGGCGGTTTGGAGTTGATGGAGTAACGGTATATGTATTGTGCAGGTATAGACCAGACGCTGGCGCTGCTTTCCGCTTTGGTGCTTTGCCTCATTTTATACGCCCGTTTTCTTGGCGCCAGGCTCTGGAACACCCTGGTGCGAGCCGAAATGCTGCACATTCATCTGCTCGGTGGAGGCACCCTGTTCCTCACGCTGTTGTGGACCCTGCAGTTTTCAACGGACTTTGGTCTGGGATTGCGCTTTCTGGGAGTCACTGTCGTGACGCTGATGCTGGGTGCGGATCTGGCAATCGTGGCGGGCCTTGCGGCAGCAACTATTCATGCTTTGCTGCACGAGTGGTCTCTCGCCGAATTCTGTCTGTTTGCACTGATCACCGTTTTCCTTTCGGTCTTGATCAGTCACAGCCTGGTACTGATTGAACAGCGAACCCGCTCCGGAAACTTCTTCCTTTATATCATGCTCTGCGGTTTCACCGGAGCGATGGTGACTATCCTGGTATCGGTGACGGCAGGTCTCATGCTTTGCTATGGCTTGCAAACCGAACCCTGGTCGCGTGATCATCAACTGGTACTTCAGTACCTGCCTCTGATTGCCCTGCCAGAAGGTATCCTCAACGGCATGCTGATTACCGGCTTCCTGGTTTTCAAGCCTCATTGGGTGCGGAGCCTTCAGGAAAACCGCTACGACAAGCGCTAATGCTTGTCCCTGAGGGTGCTAAATTGTGTGCTGCCTGGAAATGTCGCACAATACGCGCCTCGTTTTTCTCGGTGTCCAGCCAGAGATAGCAGCAGTCAAGCGAATACTGGGTCCCTAAACTATGTCTGAAGCAAAGCTCAAATCTGAAATCGCCAAACGGCGGACCTTCGCCATCATCTCGCACCCGGATGCGGGTAAGACGACCATTACTGAAAAGGTATTGCTGCATGGGCGGGCGCTGCAGAAAGCGGGAACCGTCAAAGGCAAGAAGTCCGGCCAGTTTGCGAAGTCCGACTGGATGGAAATGGAGCAAGAGCGGGGAATTTCTGTGACCACCTCGGTCATGCAGTTTCCCTTCCGCGATGCGCTGGTTAATCTGTTGGATACGCCCGGACACGAAGATTTTTCCGAAGATACCTACAGAACGCTTACGGCGGTGGATTCCTGTCTCATGGTGATCGACAGCGCCAAAGGGGTTGAGGAGCGAACCATCAAGCTGATGGAGGTTACCCGGCTGCGCGACACCCCGATTCTGACTTTCATGAACAAGCTGGACCGGGATACCCGTGAGCCGATCGAGTTGCTGGATGAGGTGGAAGATGTACTGAAGATTCAGTGCGCACCGGTCACGTGGCCCATCGGCATGGGAAAACTGTTCCGGGGGGTGTACCACTTTCTGAGGGATGAGGTCATCCTTTACCAGACCGGCCACGGGCACCAACTGTATGAATGGGAGGTCATCTCCGGTCTGGATAATCCTGCGCTGGATGAGAAGCTGGGGGCGGAGGCTGATCAGCTGCGAGATGAGGTCGAACTGGTACGGGGAGCCTCACACGAGTTTGACCTGGAGTTATTCCTCAAGGGCGAACTGACTCCGGTGTTCTTCGGGACTGCGCTTGGGAATTTCGGTGTGGACCATATGCTGGATGGCATCGTTGACTGGGCGCCCACGCCGCAGGCTCGTGATGCGGAAGTACGCAGTGTCGAGCCTCTTGAGTCCTCGTTCTCGGGGTTTGTGTTCAAGATACAGGCCAATATGGATCCTCAGCACCGGGACCGGATTGCCTTCCTGAGGATTTGTTCGGGTTGCTACAAGCAGGGCATGAAAATGCGGCAGGTGCGCACAGGTAAGGATGTACGGATCGCGGATGCACTGACCTTCATGGCGGGTGATCGCGAGAGGGCGGAGGAAGCCTTTGCCGGCGATATCATCGGGTTGCACAACCATGGCACGATCCAGATTGGCGACACCTTCACGGAAGGAGAGAATCTGCGTTTTTCCGGCATCCCCAATTTCGCTCCGGAACTGTTCCGGCGCATACGCCTTAAGGATCCGTTGAAAACCAAGCAGTTACAGAAGGGCTTGATTCAGCTCGCAGAAGAAGGTGCGGTACAGGTATTCAGGCCGCTGGCCAATAATGACCTGATCGTTGGGGCGGTGGGCGCGCTGCAGTTTGACGTTGTGGTCGCGCGACTCAAGAGCGAGTACAAAGTCGATGCGATTTATGAACCAGTGACCGTCACGCGTGCCCGCTGGGTGAGTTCGAAGGATCCCAAGGCGCTGGACAACCTGCGTAACAAGGCAAATGACAACCTGGCACTGGATGGGGGGGAGAACCTGACTTATCTGGCGCCCACAGGTGTGAATCTGCAGTTGGCACAGGAGCGTCATCCCGAGGTTCGTTTCAGCGCTACCCGCGAGCACTGAGCCGAGCGCCATGCTTAGCTACACCGACAGCCACTGTCACCTGGACTTTCCGGCTTTCGGGAGCGACCTGGAAGCGCTGATCGAGGCTTGCAATCGGGTTGGAGTCCGGCGCTTTATCGTCCCGGCGATTGACTGGCACAGCCTGCAGTCTGCCAGTGCGCTGGCTGACCGCTTTCCGGGGCGGGTGTTTCCCGCGGTGGGGCTGCACCCCTGTTTCATGGAGAGTGCAGGGCCGGTGGATGAGAAGCGCCTGTTGCGTGCTGCGGAAGGGGCTGAGTGGATAGCCGTTGGAGAAACGGGGCTGGACGGGCGCTTTCCCGAGACAGCGAAGCTGCAGGCTGAGTGGTTTGACCTTCACCTGTCGATAGCTGCGCAAATGTCCCTGCCTGTGATTGTGCACGCCGTCCGTGCGCATCAAAAGATCCTGGCACACATCAAGCGTTACAGTGGGGTCAGGCTGGTGGTGCATGCTTTCAGCGGCAGCTATGAGCAGGCGAAGGCTTATATCGACCGCGGTGCCTTTCTTGGAGTTGGGGGGGTAATCGCCAGGTCGACAGCCCACAAGACCCGTGATGCTCTGGCCAGGGTACCGCTGGAGCACTTGCTGCTGGAAACCGATTCGCCGGACATGGCGCCCCGTTGGAGCAACTGCTCATCCCGGGATGGTGCGGCAAGGAAGGGATATCGCAATACGCCTCTTTCGATTCCGTCCATTGCCAGAAGACTGGCCGACATCCGGAAAGTACCCCTGGAGGCATTAGCTGTGCGCTGTGAGCAAAATGCCGGACTGGCTTTTCCCGGCCTTAAACCCGGAGCCTGAGGATTCAAGGGTTTTTGATCGTCAGAAAGGCTGGTATTTCATAATTTCCTGCATTATAATCCTGCGCCCGTGATCGTGCTGACCTTTGCCCCGATGTGTCAGTGCTGTGAGCGGAATGAAAGGGGTTGGGTTGAGAGCCTGGCCGATGCAAAGAACCCACAGCCCGGGGGTTAACCTGCGGGTGGAGTTATAAAGAGATGAAAACTATTAGTGCAAAGCCAGAAACCGTAAAACGGGACTGGTACGTAGTTGATGCCACTGGCCTGACATTGGGGCGCTTGTCTACCGAGATCGCTCGTCGTCTGCGCGGTAAGCACAAGACCGAATATACCCCGCATGTCGACACGGGTGATTACATTGTCGTCGTTAATGCCGGTAAGGTGCATGTCACTGGCCGCAAAGCTCAGGACAAGATGTATTATCGTCACACCGGTTATCCGGGTGGTATCCGCGAAACTTCTTTCCAGAAGCTGATCGAAAGCACACCCGAGCGTGCCATTGAACTGGCTGTTAAAGGAATGATGCCGCGTAACCCGCTGGGTCGCGCCATGTTCAAGAAGCTGAAAATCTATGCTTCTTCCGAGCACCCGCATACTGCACAGCAGCCAATTGAACTGAAGCTTTGAGGTCCTGAAACATGTCATTGAACCAAAATTACGGAACCGGACGTCGCAAGACCTCTACTGCGCGGGTATTTCTGCGCGCGGGCAGTGGCAGCATCGTCGTAAACAACAAGCCGCTGGATCAGTACTTCGGCCGCGAAACCGCTCGTATGGTGGTCCGTCAGCCTCTGGAACTGCTGGAAGCGGTTTCAAACTTTGACGTTTATGTCACCGTCAAAGGTGGTGGCCCATCCGGTCAGGCTGGCGCCATTCGTCACGGAATCACCCGTGCCCTGATTGAATATGATGCGGGTAACAAGGAAGCGCTGCGTCGCGCTGGCTTTGTCACTCGCGATGCGCGGGAAGTTGAGCGTAAGAAAGTGGGTCTGCGGAAAGCCCGTAAGCGTCCACAGTTCTCCAAGCGTTAACAGCGCCCCTTGCGGAAGAAAGCCTGGCCTCAGCCGGGCTTTTTTTTGCCTCTTTTCTGTCGCTGCAAATGGCTTGCGTCAATTTCAGCTATGCTTTATCGGAAAAGCCTATGGGCGTGAACCTTACGTCCTTGTAACGAACCTTCGATTTCATTAGTATGTGTGCCGGATTTAAACGCCTGTTTTAGAGCACGGTCGTATAGCTCCATGAGCTTACAGACCCAGTGTAGGGGAGAATGACTATATGAAAGAAAACGACGTGAATCAGAGTCGCCGTCGTTTTTTGGTTGGGGCGACCTCCGTGGTCGGTGCCGCAGGTGCAGTGGGGGCAGCTGTTCCCTTTGTTGCTTCGTGGAACCCCAGCGCAAAAGCGAAAGCTGCCGGTGCTCCGGTCAAGGTCGATATCAGCAAGCTTCAGACCGGTCAGCGTATCACCGTCGAATGGCGGGGTAAGCCGGTCTGGCTTATCAAGCGTACTCCTGACATGTTGGAAGAACTTCGGGAAGCTGATGATCTGGTGAGTGATCCCCAATCCGAGGTGCCCCAGCAGCCTGCATACGCTACCAACGAAACGCGCTCCATCAAGAACGATGTGGTTGTCTTGGTTGGTATCTGCACGCATCTGGGCTGTTCGCCTCAGTATCTCCCCGAGGTGATCCCCGACGAAACCGTTGGTGGATTCTACTGCCCCTGTCATGGCAGTAAATTCGATTTGGCTGGTCGCGTATTTAAAGGAGTTCCTGCTCCGACCAACCTCGTCGTTCCGCCCCACATGTACCTGGACGACACCAACCTGATTATTGGTGTAGATGAGGAGAGTGCCTGATGCAAAAGCTCATCAACTGGATTGACGAGCGTCTGCCTATTGTTGACGCTTGGGAAAAACACCTCAGCAAGTACTACGCCCCAAAAAACTTCAACTTCTGGTATTTCTTCGGGTCCCTCGCGCTGGTGGTTCTCGTAAACCAGCTGCTGACAGGTATCTGGCTGACCATGAGTTACGTGCCGACAGCGGAAGGCGCCTTTGCTTCTGTCGAATACATCATGCGCGATGTGGAGTTCGGGTGGCTGATCCGTTACCTGCATTCCACGGGGGCTTCGGCTTTCTTCGTGGTTGTATATCTGCACATGTTCCGTGGCCTGATGTATGGCTCATACCAGAAGCCCAGAGAATTAATCTGGATTTTTGGTATGACGATCTACCTGGTGTTGATGGCTGAAGCGTTCCTGGGTTACCTGTTGCCGTGGGGGCAGATGTCCTACTGGGGTGCGCAGGTAATCGTATCCCTGTTCGGTGCCATTCCGGTGGTGGGAGAAGATCTGGCCCAGTGGATTCGGGGTGATTATCTGATTTCGGGTATCACACTAAACCGCTTCTTTGCGCTTCACGTCATTGCTTTGCCGATCGTTCTGATCGGGCTGGTTGTTTTGCACATACTGGCGCTTCACGAAGTCGGTTCCAACAACCCGGATGGCGTTGATATCAAGAAAAACAAGGATGAGAATGGTGTTCCGCGCGACGGAATTCCTTTCCACCCCTACTATACCGTTCACGATATAGTCGGCCTGGTGGTGTTCCTCTTTGTGTTCTGTGTGGTTGTGTTCTACTTCCCGGAGATGGGGGGGTACTTTATTGAGAAGCCCAACTTTGAGCCGGCCAACCCACTGAAGACGCCAGATCATATTGCGCCTGTCTGGTATTTCACACCCTTCTACGCCATGCTCCGCGCAGTGACCTATCCGCTGTTCGGTGTTGATGCCAAATTCTGGGGCGTTGTTGTGATGGGCGCAGGCATCGCGATCCTGTTTGTGCTGCCCTGGCTCGACAAGAGCCCGGTGCGCTCCATTCGCTACAAAGGGATGCTGAGCAAAATCTGGCTGGCCATTTTCGTTGTCAGTTTTGTGATTCTGGGTGTCTGTGGTGCATTGCCGGCTGACGCACAGCCGTCCTGGCTCGCGCCGCTGTGTACCGCTCTGTATTTCGCATACTTCTTGCTGATGCCGCTGTATACGAAGATGGAATCCACCAAACCTGTACCAGAGAGGGTTACCCACTGATGAGAAAGCTAATTGCCATTCTTTTGCTGGCTACTGGTTCACTCGCATGGGGTGCGGGTGTCAAAGTGCCATTGGACAAAGCCGATATCGATATCCACGACAAGGCTTCGAAACAGCGTGGGGCAGCAATTTTTGCAAACTACTGCATGGGCTGTCATGGCATGAGCTACTCGCGCTACGAGCGTGTCGCTGATGACCTGGGTATCCCGCATGAGTTGTTTGTTGAAAACCTGATCTTTGATGGCTCCAAGATCGGCCAATTGATGACAGGCTCCATGGATAAGGATCTGGCGGCATCCTGGTTCGGTGCGCCCCCGCCCGATCTGTCACTGACAGCGCGGCTGCGTGGACCTGACTGGTTGTATAGCTACCTGCGTGGTTTCTACAAGGACGATAGCCGTCCCTGGGGTGTGAACAACGTGGTCTTCAAGGATGTGGGTATGCCACACGTGCTGGCTGACCTTCAGGGGCTATGTGCGGAGCCACCGGTGATCGGTGTGGTTGCAGAGATCGATCCGATCAGTGGTACTGAAGTAGGTGCGCCTGGTTGCCGTAACTTCGCGACTACCGGTAGCATGGATCCGGCAGAGTTTGATCGGGCCATGCTTGATCTGGTGAACTATCTGGAATATGTCGGAGAGCCTTCGCGCCTGAAAGCAGAAGCAATTGCGCCGTATGTTCTGTTGTTCCTGGTGATTCTGTTTGTGCCAGCCTATCTGCTTAACCGCGAATATTGGAAAGACGTACACTGATAAACCGTGTATAATTTCCGGCCTTTATGAATCAGCAGCTTCGGCTGCTGATTTCTTTTGATTCATTCCAGTCATTAGAGGGTTTTTTCTATGGGCGTTGTGACCAAGCGGTCATCGATGACTTTTTTCTCTGATCCCGGTAGTCATTACAGCCATAGGGTGCGCATCGTTCTTGCTGAAAAAGGCGTAGCGGTGGACATTGTGGATGTGGATCCTGATAACCCGCTAGATGAAATCGCGGAACATAATCCCTACAACACGCTGCCGACTCTGGTTGATCGCGAGCTTTCGCTTTACGAACCAAACATCATGATGGAATACCTGGATGAGCGTTTCCCTCATCCGCCTCTGCTGCCGGTCTATCCGGTAGCTCGTGCCCAGGCGCGCCTCATGATGTATCGCATCCAGAATGACTGGTGTTCACTGCTGGACAAGCTGATTGAGGGTCGCGAAGCCAGCAAGACTCGCAAGGAGTTCCGCGAGAGTCTGATTGCGACTTCTCCGATCTTCTCGGAAAAGCCATTCTTCATGAGTGACGAGTTCACCATCATGGATTGTTGTGTCGCTCCGATTCTCTGGCGTCTGGATTCTCTGGATATCGAGTTGCCTGAAAAGCAGTGCAAACCGCTTCTGAAATACATGGAACGGATCTTTGCGCGTGAGTCTTTCAAAGCCAGCCTGTCTGATATCGAAGCAGACATGCGTTCGTGACTCGGAGTTTATGGTGACATCCAGCCGACCGTATCTGCTTCGCGCCCTGCATGAGTGGGTTCTCGAAAACGAGATGACCCCTTATGTGGTCGTGGATGCGTCATTGCCGGGCGTGGATGTCCCGAGAGATTTCGTGAGCAATGGCCAGATTGTGCTGAACATTTCTCCGGGGGCTGTCAGGGCCTTGAACATCGGTAATGAAACGCTGGAGTTTAATGCCCGCTTTGGAGGCGTGCCCATGCAGGTATTTATTCCTGTAGAGGCTGTTCTGGCTATTTATGCGAAAGAGAATGGTCAGGGGATGGTTTTTGGCGCAGAGCCCGGTGGTAACCTGCCGCCAGACAGCGATGGCCCGGGAGGCGGAAAAAGCAAAGGTGGGGAGCCTGCATCCAAGCGTCCTGCCCTGAAAGTGGTCAAGTAGCTTATGGCTTTCAGGCAATGACAGCGAAGGGTTTTCATTTCCTTGTCCTTGCCGCACCCGAGTAGAGCATTAAAAAAGCCCGCAGATTTGCGGGCTTTTTTTTGGCGTCGGTCTCAAGCTGCAGGGCCGAACAGGGCGTTGTCGATGTAGTCACACAGACAGTGAATGGCGAGCAGGTGAACTTCCTGGATTCTGGCTGTTGACTCTGAAGGGACACGGATCTCGATATCATCAGAAGCCAGCAGAGAGGCCATGTTACCGCCATTTCGCCCGGTCAGGGCCACCACTTTCATACCCCGGTCATGGGCTGCCTGTATTGCCTGAAGCACGTTGCTGCTGTTTCCACTGGTAGAGATGGCGAGCAGAATGTCTCCTTCTTTGCCCAAAGCGCGTATCTGCTTTGAGAAGATTTCATTGTAGCTGTAGTCATTGGCAATGGAGGTCAGTGTTGAAGTGTCCGTGCTCAGCGCAACCGCTGGCAGAGCAGGGCGCTCACGCTCGAAGCGATTGAGAAGCTCTGAAGAAAAGTGTTGTGCATCA
>JAUIAZ010000093.1 GCA_030427465.1 Gammaproteobacteria bacterium
CGCTTTTTCTGCACTGACATCAGGACCCGCCAGGATACAACCGTTCATTGCCCCTTTTTCGCGTAACAGACGGGTCAGGCGACGGGTGTCGATATCGGCTATGGCAACCACTTCTTCACGCTTCAGATAAGACCCAAGGTCTTCCTGGTTGCGGAAGTTGCTTGGCAACATGGCCATCTCGCGAATAATGAGACCGGACGCCCAGACCCTGCGCGACTCGACGTCTTCATCATTGGTTCCGGTATTACCGATGTGGGGATAGGTCAGAGTGACCAGCTGGCGGGCATAGGATGGATCGGTCAGGATTTCCTGGTATCCGGTCATTGAGGTGTTAAACACCACCTCGCCCACAGTCTGACCTTCAATGCCAATCGAAGTTCCGAAAAACAGGCTTCCATCTTCCAGGGCTAGCACTGCAGGGGTTGAAGGCACTTGCATAAGGCTACACTTACTCGCTATTCAGGTCTGGATGGGTAAAGAACTGGCCGCAAAAAAGCGAGTCAGGGACACCTAACTCGCTCAGAAATTTGGGCCTGAGGGCCCGTTGTTACGGGAACCGCTCAAAACGGCGGTATTTTACCGATTTGCCGGTTTGTTGTCTAACCGGCGTGCGGCATCACCCCTTCAGCCCCAGAACATCCTGCATATCATAGAGCCCGACCGCTTTGCCCGAGACCCAACGGGCAGCCCGCATGGCGCCCTTGGCGAAGGTCATCCGGCTGCTGGCCTTGTGGGTAAATTCAATCCGCTCACCCTCTGTTGCGAAGAGCACAGTATGGTCGCCGACCACATCTCCCGCCCGGATTGTCTCAAACCCGATGGTTTTAGGGTCGCGTTCACCCGTGATGCCTTCACGCCCGTAAACGGCACATTCCCTGAGATCACGACCCAGAGCATCAGCCACAGCCTCGCCAAGACGCAGTGCCGTGCCGCTGGGCGCATCCTTCTTGAAACGGTGATGCGCTTCTATCACCTCGACATCGTAGTCATCACCAAAGATGCGTGCCGCCTGAGACAGAAGGTCCAGCAGTACGGTTATGCCCACACTCATATTGGGCGCAAACATGATCGGCATATCTCTCGCAAAGCCACGCAGCGATTCCAGTTGGCTTTCGGAAAGACCGGTCGTACCCACCACTGCCGACTTGCCATTGGCAGCACACCAGGCGAGGTGCGCCAACGTGCTTTCCGGAGACGTGAAGTCAATCAGGACGTCAAATTCCGCCTCACAACCCTGAAGACTGCCCGAGACGGCGACATTCAGACGCCCGACGCCGGCCAATTCACCCGCATCCGAACCGATCAGGCTACTGTCGGGCAGGACCGTGGCCGCTCCAAGCTCTACACCGGGGGTGGCAACAACCGCCTCAACCAAAGCTTTTCCCATACGCCCGGCAACGCCGGCTATTGCTACCCTAGTCACGCTCACTCCCTAGAATTTCATGTCGTCGAAGAAGCCTTTCACACCCTCAAACCAGCCATGCTTTTTGGGGGCCTGCTTGCTGCCGCTGTCGGCCATGGTGTCCTGGAACTCACGCAGCAGTTCTTTTTGTCGCTTGTTCAGCTTGACCGGCGTCTCTACAACCACCCGACACAAGAGGTCTCCAGGCGCACCGCCCCGCACCGGCGGAACCCCCTTGCCCCGCAAGCGGAACAGCTTACCGGTCTGCGTTTCTTCCGGAATCTTCAGCTTGACCCGACCATCCAGGGTCGGCACCTCAAGCTCTCCGCCCAATGCCGCATCGGCGAAGGAAATCGGCACTTCACAGTAAAGGTTGCGACCATCCCGCGCAAAGATCTTATGCTCACGCACCGCCACCTGCACATAAAGATCCCCAGGAGGACCACCGTTAGCACCGGCTTCACCTTCACCGGTCAGACGAATGCGATCGCCCGTATCAACGCCAGGCGGCACTTTAACCGAAAGCGTTTTCTGCTCTTCTTTCAAACCACTGCCATGACAGGCACGACAGGGAGACTTGATGACCTTGCCTGCCCCCCGACAGGTGGGGCAAGTTTGCTGGATAGAGAAAAAGCCCTGCTGCATGCGCACCTGGCCGGCGCCATTACAGGTACCGCAGGTTTCAGCCTTGGTTCCCTTTTCAGCACCGCTTCCATCACACACATCACAAGCTACAGAGGTCGGCACGCGGATTTTGACGGTGGTGCCTTTTACCGCTTCTTCCAGATCCAGATCCAGGGTGTAGCGCAAGTCTGCGCCGCGATTGGAGCGACCACCCCGGGCGGCACCGCCTCCGCCAAAGATGTCACCGAAGACATCGCCAAAAATGTCACTGAAGCTGCCACCACCGAAACCGCCAGCTCCGGGACCACCACCACCTCCGGCAGAACCATCAACGGCCGCATGACCGAACTGGTCGTAGGCAGCCCGCTTTTGGGGGTCAGAGATGACATCGTAGGCTTCCGTGGCCTCCTTGAACTTCTCCTCGGCTTCCTTGTCATCCGGATTGCGGTCCGGGTGATACTTCATCGCCAGACGCCGATAAGCTTTCTTGGCCTCTTTTTCGTCTGCCTCCCGGCTGATGCCGAGAACCTCGTAATAATCCCGCTTTGCCATATCTTACCTGTCGCTAATTCACTGCCTCAAACACAACAAAGCACCACATCGCGAACGATGTGGTGCTGGTCGTGTGACTTACTTCTTGTCGTCTTTGACTTCTTCGAACTCGGCATCCACGACATCGTCCTTACCGGCTGCATTGTCTGCCGCCTCCGGGCCAGCCTGTGCCGCCGCTTCCGCTTCCGGGCCACCTTCCGAGGCATACAGCTTTTGCGCCAGGTTGGCAGAGACTTCGCTGAGCTTCTTGATACCCGCTTCCATCGCGTCCTTGTCGTCACCCTTGATCAAACCTTCCAGCTCGTCCGCGGCCGCTTCAATGGCTGACTTCTCGGCATCATCCACCTTGTCACCCGCTTCAGACAGCGTCTTGCGGGTCGCATGCACCAGTGCATCTGCCTGGTTGCGCACGCCAGCCAGTTCCTCGAACTTCTTGTCCTCGGCGGCATGCGCTTCCGCATCCTGAACCATTTTTTCGATTTCGTCCTCTGACAGACCGGAAGAAGCCTTGATCACGATGGACTGCTCTTTACCGGTTGCCTTGTCTTTGGCCGACACATTCAGGATACCGTTGGCATCAATATCGAAGGTCACCTCAATCTGTGGCAAGCCACGGGGCGAAGGAGGAATTCCGTCGAGGTCAAAGCGACCCAGCGATTTGTTATCAATGGCGCGCTTGCGCTCACCCTGCACCACGTGAATGGTGACGGCTGCCTGATTGTCTTCCGCCGTTGAGAAGACCTGCGACTTCTTGGTCGGAATGGTGGTGTTCTTGTCGATAATCGGCGTCGCAACTCCGCCCATGGTTTCAATGCTCAGAGACAGTGGCGTTACGTCCAGCAGCAGAACATCTTTCACATCACCGGAAAGCACCGCACCCTGAATGGCCGCACCAATAGCAACCGCTTCGTCCGGGTTCACGTCCTTGCGGGGTTCCTTGCCGAAGAATTCAGCAACCTTGCTCTGAACCATCGGCATACGGGTCTGACCACCGACCAGAATCACTTCATCGATTTCACCGGAAGACAGGCCCGCATCACTCAGGGCCGTCTTACACGGCGCCAGACTGCGCTGCACCAGCTCTTCGACCAGACTCTCCAGCTTCGCACGGGTGACTTTGACGTTCAGGTGCTTGGGACCGGTTGCATCTGCCGTGATATAAGGCAGGTTCACGTCAGTCTGCTGACTGCTGGACAACTCGATCTTGGCTTTCTCACCCGCTTCTTTCAGACGCTGCATGGCCAGAGGATCACCCTTCAGATCAATCCCGCTGTCTTTCTTGAACTCAGACGCCAGATAGTCAATCAGCTTGAGATCGAAGTCTTCACCACCCAGGAAGGTATCCCCGTTGGTCGCCAGTACTTCAAACTGCATTTCGCCGTCCACGTCGGCGATTTCGATGATTGAAATATCAAAGGTACCACCACCGAGGTCATAGACCGCAATCTTGCTGTCGCCGCCGCGCTTGTCCATGCCATAGGCCAGAGCAGCCGCAGTCGGCTCGTTGATGATCCGCTTGACGTCGAGACCGGCGATACGACCGGCATCTTTGGTCGCCTGGCGCTGTGAGTCGTTGAAGTAAGCCGGAACCGTAATAACCGCTTCCGTCACTTTCTCGCCGAGGTAGTCCTCAGCCGTCTTCTTCATCTTTTTCAGCACTTCTGCAGAAATCTGCGGAGGCGCCATGCTCTTGCCTTTCACGTCAACCCAGGCGTCGCCATTTTCCGCCTTGGAGATCTTGTAAGGCACCATGCTGATGTCTTTCTGAACCACGTCATCTTCGAACCGGCGGCCGATCAGACGTTTGATTGCATACAGCGTGTTCGCAGGATTGGTCACTGCCTGACGCTTTGCAGACTGACCAACCAGTGTTTCCCCATCTTCCGTAAAGGCAACAATCGACGGGGTCGTGCGACCACCCTCGGCGTTCTCCACGACACGAGGCTTGTCACCTTCCAGTATGGCCACACAGGAATTCGTTGTTCCCAGGTCGATTCCGATAATCTTACCCATAACCTAAGCTCCCCAAAAATATCTCGTTTGTTTCACTGTTGAGCCTAATATTGGCCCGTTTTTGACGTTTTCAAGCCCTTTTTTACTCAGGGAGCCTTGGAAACCATCACCATCGCCGGCCGGATCAGCCGCCCGTTCAGCACATAGCCTTTCTGCAGAACCGCCATCACCGTGTTGGGCGGCAGGTCAGCGTTAGGCACCATGGACATGGCCTCGTGGTACTCCGGGTTAAAGGTCTCGTTCAGAGGATTGACCTCTTCCACGTTCGAGCGGTTCAGCACCTGCATGAAGAGAGACAAGGTCATGTCCACCCCTTCACTCAGCGTTGCACTGTCAGCCGCCTCCCCTTTGGACGCTTCAATTGCTTTTTCAAGACTGTCGACAACTGGCAGAAGCTCTTTGGCAAAGCGCTCCAGTGCAAATTTTCTGGCTTTTTCCACTTCCTGCTCGGAACGGCGCCGGATGTTTTGCATCTCAGCATGAGCTCGCAGCAGCTGGTCTTTCAGCTCCTGCACTTCGGCATTACTGTCAGCCGCACTTTCCCCGGCATTTCCTGCTGATGCCTGCTCCGCCCCCGCCTCTTCTTCAGTGGCAGCCGTCGTGGCAGCATCGACTGTTTCAGCTTTTGGCTCCAATCCGGCTTCTTCGACCGGATTCTGTTCATCTTTCATGTCTTGAGTCATAACCCTTGGCCTCAACGAATGTTCAGGGCGCATAAATGAGGGCACCCGAAGCAGTTTTCAAGGACTTGCCGAAACGCATAATGCTGTATATATTTACACCACTGTCCAAATAATCAGGGCCAACCCATGCTCGCACATCTGTCTATCCGCAACCTGGCGGTTGCCAAAGAACTGGAAATTGATCTGGACGCCGGCATGAATGCCATCAGCGGCGAAACCGGCGCCGGAAAATCCGTCCTGCTGGATGGCCTGGGTATGGCCCTCGGCAAGCGCTATTCTGCTGACATTGTCCGCCACGGGTGCAAACGAGCGGATGTCAGCGCCAGCTTCCGGCTGGATAATCTGCCCTCCGCCCGTGAGTGGCTTCAGGAAAACGAACTGGATGAAGGGGATGAATGCATTCTGCGTCGCACCATTGGCTCAGACGGCCGCAGCCGGGCATTCATCAACGGCCATAATGTACCGCTGGCCCAACTGCGGAAAGCGGCAGAATACCTGATCGACATCCATGGCCAGCATGCCCACCAGAGTCTGCTCAGGAAAGGCGAAGCCCTGAACCTGCTGGACAATTATGGCGGCCTGAAAAACCAGACTGCAGACATCCGTAGCCTTTACAAAAGCTGGCAGGCAGTCCGGCAGACCCTGACTGACCGCCAACAGGCTTCTGCTGCCCTTGATGCCAAGAAGCAACTGCTGACTTATCAGGTTGAGGAACTCTCACTCCTGGAACTGGAAGAGGGCCGGGTCGGCGAACTCGAACAGGAGCAGAAACAACTGGAGCAGGCCGAAGATCTGCTCAGCACACTGAACGACCTCACTCAACAGTTACTGGAGGGGGACAGCGGTATTCTGGGACAACTGTCACAGGTGCAGAGCCTGATGAATCGCTGCGCCGTGCTGGGCGACCGCATCGACAGTTCCGCCAGGCTCATTGAAGACGCCCGTATTTCTCTGGAGGAAGCCAACAGTGAGCTGAGCCACCTGGTCGACCGGATTGAGATCAATCCCGAGCGGCTCGAGCTGGTCGAAGCCGAGCTCAGCCGGATCTATGACCTGGCAAGAAAACATCAGGTTCAACCGGAAAGTCTGTGGCAGAAATATGCTGAACTGAAAGGCGAGCTGGATGACATAAACGCGCCGGAAAACAGCCTGGAAAGCCTGGAGCAGGAAGCCAGCGCGCTTGAGGCGCAACTGACGGGAGCCTGCAAGGAGCTGAGCCTGCAAAGAAGCGCGATTGCACAGAACCTGAGCGAGGCCATTACCACTAAACTTCAGTCACTCGGCCTCAGTGGTGAACTGGTGTTCGTCAACCGCCCCTGCGAGCAGCCGGGACCTAAAGGTCTGGATGATTACGAAATCCTGGTCAGTCTGAACAAGGGACAGCCCATGCGCGCCCTGGGCAAAGTGGCTTCTGGAGGAGAGCTCTCGCGAATCAGTCTTTGCATTCAGGTGGTACTGGCGGACCGGAGCCGGACACCGACCCTGGTGTTTGATGAGGTGGATGTCGGCATCGGCGGTCCGACCGCAGAGATCGTCGGCAAGCTGATGCGCCAACTTGGAGGGCAAACCCAGATTCTGTGTGTCACCCACCTGCCCCAGGTTGCTTCAAAAGCTCATGCCCATCTGTTTGTCGAAAAAGCAGATGCAGAAGGTGTCACCACTTCCCGGGTATCACGCCTCAATCAGGATCAGCGAGTTCGCGAACTGGCCCGAATGCTGGGAGGGGAGGACATTTCAACACAAGGGTTGGCGCTGGCCAGGGAGCTGATGAGCCCGCCCGGACTGCAGTAGAATCAGAAGGAAGCGGTAAAAAAGCCCTTCAGGACTTCTTGATGGGCTTCACATAGAGCGTCAGCCGGTGCTCAACAATTTCGTAGCCGTGCTCCGCTGCAATTTCTTTCTGGCGTTTCTCTATAGTGGCATCATAAAACTCGATGACTTGACCGGTTTCTGTACACACCATGTGGTCATGATGGTCGTCATCATTTAACTCAAAAACCGCATGGCCTTCTTCAAAGTTGTGCCGTAGCACCAGACCTGCAGCCTCAAACTGGGTGAGTACACGGTAAACCGTTGCAATGCCCACGTCGTCACCCGATTCCAGCAATTGCTTGTACACATCCTCCGCACTCAGGTGCCGGTTTTCCGAGCTCTCAAGCAGATTGAGTATTTTCAAACGAGGCAGCGTGACCTTGAGCCCCGCTTTCTTCAATTCCTGATTGCCCATTTCGCACCCTGATGCTGTTCGTTGCCCTGTGGATCGAGTATGATCTTGCGGCCAAGATAGAGGAATTCGCAATCAGATGCAAAAGCAAATACCTATCGCTTCCCTTGTCCTGACGCTGGTGCTGATGGGCAGCGGCTGCGTGTTTCCGGGCGTTTATCGCTTTGATGTACAACAGGGGAACATTGTAGAGGCGAGCAGTCTGAACAAGCTGAACACCGGCATGACCAGGCGACAGGTTCACTTTGTATTGGGCAACCCGGTCATTAACCCGATTTTCGATGACGCGATGGAAACTTACACCTACACCATTCAACTGGAAGGTGGAAAGATCCATCAACAGACCATTAACCTGCATTATCAGGAAGATGTGCTTGCTGAAATTGAAAAAGTCGCTTTGCTTCCGGAAAACCTGGCCAACCCGGGCAAAGCCTACAAGAGTCGCGAAAAAGACGAATTCTTTCTTGATCGCTGGTTAGGCGGAGAAGACTCTGAAATCTAGAGTCTGAGACTGCTTCCTGTGGCCACCGATGCCCTGCTGTGAGGCGGCCTTGCACCCTTCAATCCGCCTTCTTTGCTGCCTTTTTAGCCCGGTTTGCGCGGGCCTGTTTGGGGTCGATCAGCAGGGGACGGTAAATTTCCACCCGGTCGCCCTCAGACACCTCTTGCTGGTCCGGCTTGGGCACCGCCTTGCTGAAGATTCCGAACTTGGCAGTCGCCAGATCAATCTCAGGAAAGTCTTCCACAATACCCGAGTACTCAGCAGCCTGCCTCACCGTGGCGCCTTTCGGCAAAGTCACAGTCTTGATTAATTGCCTTTCGGGCGTCGCGTAGGCCACTTCCACCTGTACGACTTTCTCAATGGAAGTCATTTCGCCTCCTTATTGCCTGACATAAAGACTCTGGGCCCGCTTGTAGAACAGGTCGACCATGGTGTTCGCCACCTGGGTAAAGACCGAACCGAAAGCCGCTCCCGCCAACGCGCCTTTGGGTTCAAACTGAAGCGCCAGAGTGACCTTGCAGGCCGTATCGGCCAGTGGCAGGAAGACCCACTCGCCGGCCAGACTCTTGAAGGGCCCCTCCACCAGATTCATGCGAATCACTTCCGGCGCAATGAGCTCGTTGTGCGTGGTAAAACTGTGCCGCATTCCGGCTTTTTGCAAATGCAGGCGGGCAAGTTGGTGGCTGTCGCTTTCCTCAAGCAGTTCCCCTTTCTCGCACCAGGGCAGAAAATCGGGATACATTCTGACATCCATGACCAGATCGAACATCTGTTGACTGGAGTAAGGTACGAGCGCTTGTCTTTTGACCTGCACGAGCATTTCCGCTGGTTCTACATGGCGCAAATACTACCGGCAAACACGCCCCCGACCAAACAAAAATGCTGCAGCAGCGCCACCAGAACGAATATCTGCACCGCAAACACCAGGGGAACACAGAGATAGCGCAACCAACGCCTCAACAGGATGTAGCGAGGCCCCTGCTCCTGCAGTTCGAGCGCCATGGCGAGCCGGCCGGTTGGCAACACGTACACCAGCAGGATCAATACCAATAGCAAGGACAAGGGCAGCAGAAAGGCTGAAACGCCGAACTGGATCAACAGGAACCAGGGCAACACGTCGTCACCCGAGTCGGCCAGATGAAAGGACTGCACCAGGAGCAGGGCCAGCACCCAGAGGAAAGTGAATACCAGCATGACCGCGAGTCTGCGCCGCATATAAAAACTTACCTGTAACAGGTGTACAACCGGTTCCAGAAGCACCAGCAGCGAAGTAAAAGCCACGAGCGTGAGCATGATGTAGTACAGGGCCAGGAAGAAGCTGCCAGACGGAATCGCCTGAAACGCCAGTGGAATGGACTGAAACACCAATGTAAAACCGCCCGTCAGCGGCAGGTCTGCGCTGACCAGAATCGGATAGACCGCGAAGGCCGCCAGCATGGAGATCCCGAAGTCAGCTGACAACATCAGCGCCAGAAGCCGCGAGTCTTTGAGTCCCGCCGTACAGTAGGCACCCAGGAGAAAATGGATCCCGCTGCCAAGCCCCAGCGAGAAGAAAGCCTGAATCACCGCATCAATCCACAATCCTGGCTGCCAGCTGTACTGGGTTTCCCGGAAGATCAGCTCGATGGCAGTGCCGCTTTCCGGCTGGCTGAGCGCGACTGCCACCAGAACCAGCAGCAGAATAAACAGGATATTTACCAGATACGGCAGTACACGCTCCAGCCCTCCTACCAGGCCGCGCGCCGCAACAACAAAAGCCATGCTCAGAATCAGGCTGAACCAGATCATCCAGCTTGAGGAGTCACTCAACAGGCTGTCTACCTGCATTACCAGACCGACCGGATCCACCTGACTGAGCTGGCCCAGGGCGGCTTTAAAGGTGAAAGCGAAAGTCAGGCCCGAGGTCAGGGTATAGATACCGGCGGTCAGCCCACAAGAGATGAGCATCATGCCGCCAGCCAACTTCCAGATTGAAAAGCCCGGGCCGACCTGTGCAAGTTTCAAGAGCGCGGTTACTGAGTTGCCCCGCATTGATCGGCCGACTCGCCACTGCACCAGTATTACGGGGAGTGCCAGCAACGTAATGCAGACCAGGTAAGCACTCATGAAGTGCAAGGCGCCGTACTTGGCCAACAACTCGGGGAAGCGCCAGAAATTCACGAACCCCGTGATGACGCAGATTGCGGCCAGGTAGGAGCTGCTGGAGTGGCTCCACTGCAGTTTTTCTTTCGGTGCCAGAGGGCGCATCAGTGATTCCGGAAAAGGTTTTCATAGTGTAGCGCATTCTTGCCGCTACCAACCGAACGCCATCACTGCCCGACGTTCCTGTCTTGCCCGCCTTCTCTTGTCAGAGACAATTGCAGTACAATGCCGGGTTTTACCCTGATTGATGAGTCCTGCGAACTAACGGCAGGCAGGTACAATAAACCAATGAGCAACGCGAAAAAAGGCGGACAGGGCAGCGCCACCATCGCCCAGAACAAAAAGGCCCGACACGATTATCATATCGACGAAAAATTCGAGGCCGGACTGGTGTTAACCGGTTGGGAAGTCAAAAGCCTGCGCGCGGGTAAATGTCAGCTGGTTGATTCCTTCATACAGCTTGAGCGAGGTGAAGCCTGGCTCTATGGCGCGCACATTACGCCGCTGAAAGAGGCCTCAACGCACGTGATCGCCGATCCGACCCGCAGCCGCAAGTTGCTGCTGAACCGTCGTGAAATCAACAAGATTCAGGGCAAAGTGCAACAGGCGGGACACAGCTGTGTGCCGCTCGCGCTCTACTGGAAGAACAACCGGGTCAAGTGCGAGATTGCCCTGGTTCGCGGCAAGAAAGAGTATGACAAACGCGAGACGGAGAAGGCGCGCGACTGGAACCGCCAGAAGCAGCGGGTAATCCGCGAACACACCAAGCAGTGATCAAATTCTCCGGGCAGCCCTTGAAAAAGCGTTGCCCCGCCCTCACAATGTTAAGAACTTAGGGGACGACTTGGTTTCGACGCCGGTTACAAACCCAAAGGTGCATGTCGAGTGTGCAGTGGCACTCGTACTCCAATCACTGTAAAAAATAGTCGCAAACGACGATAGCTACGCTCTAGCAGCCTAAGTGCCGCTAGCACTCTTGCCAAGGTGCTTGTACCGCGGTTTTTAAGAGTGTCATCCAGAACAAGCTAGCCTGATCCACTGCTCCAGTGTATCTCGCGAAATTACAGGAGATCGCCTTTTACACCCTGCCCTCCGGGTCGTAACGGGTTAACTGAATAGAGGGTCCTAAACATGTAGAGCCAATGGCAGAGGACTGACGGACGCGGGTTCAATTCCCGCCGTCTCCACCAAACTGCAAAAAGCCCTGACAAGCCCCAAAAGCCGTCAGGGCTTTTTATTAACCGGCAATTTTACTACCAGGAAACTTGGGTTGATGTGGATATTTATACATTAGCTCACCCTCAAACGGCCTCAACAGCACTCTTTCTTAAGCAACTGGCCTCATAATCCAGCATTTCCTCTTCGTCTGTATCAGACTTGGCCGCCTAGCCCGGATTTCTCATGAAGCCCTGTCTCAGAGCTTAATCTTCGGGTCGAGTGCTCTCAAGGTATGATTCAGCCCTAAGTCGACTACTATTCGATCAGATTTTTTACGGTTGCCGCGCTCCGGGCGCA
>JAUIAZ010000477.1 GCA_030427465.1 Gammaproteobacteria bacterium
TTCAGCCCTGAAGAAACCATGGCCTATTGTCAGGAACGCGGGATCGCGTCTCCTTCCGGAGAGTTTCTCGCCGCTCTGCAGAACCAGACTTCCGGCTGGATTGCCGCCCTGCACCTGGCCCTGGACCGGGGCGCAGCTGCCACAGAAGATGCCTCTTCCTCCGGTTTGCCGCGCGAGTTTCAGACGGACCTGAGTGAGTACATGGCTGCCGAAGTATTCAGCGAGCTCGAAGAGGAGCTGCAGGAGTTCATTCTGGATGTGTACCCCCTGCGCCGCTTCGATGCCGCACTGTGTGATCGCATCCGGGGGCGCGAAGACAGCCAGCGCTTTATCCAGACCCTGCTGCAACGGGATCTCTTCGTTATTGCCCTGGATGAGCAGAGAAGCTGGGTCAAACTGCACGCACTTTTCCGGGACGCCGCCGCATTGACACTACATCAGTTGGGGCTCAATGAGCCCGACCTGTCACTGATCGCGACCGCCCTCACAGAACGCGGCATGCATCTGGACGCGCTTGAGCTGCTGCTTGAGGAGCAAGACTGGCGCCCTCTGGCCAGTTGCCTCCTGACCACAGGCAATGCCCTGATTCGGCAGGGATTTCACCTGAACCTGCTGGACTTCCTGAATCGCCTGCCGGAAGAAGCCATGCGCCAGTTCCCGAGACTTCTGTTGCTGCAGGCCTGGAGTCTGGTGTACGACAACCGCTTCAGCGCGCTGCCGGAACTCATCAAACGGGCCCGACTGCTGTTTGCCGACCAGACAGACACTGACGTCGACGTAAGGGTTGAACTGAAGCTTCTGGATGCCTATGTCGAACGCCAGTCACTGCGCTTTGACAAGGCCATCGATCTGACCCGATCTGTAATCAGTCAGCTGGATGCTGCTGATGTACCCTTGAAATCCCTGGCCTATTTTAACCTGGGAACGGATCTTTACCGTCAAGGGGAGATCAGCGAAGCCTGCGAGATGCTGCGCCACGCCATCAACCAGGGCAAGCTTGAACAGCGCTTTTCCACGGTACTGTCCAGCCTGGGGTTGCTGGTCTGGATCTATCAGCTCAAAGGGCATTTCATTGAGGGCATCAACCAATACCGCTCCATTCAGACCTGGGCCGCATCATTCCACCCGGAAGGCGAGACGCCAGATGTCATTTCCTGCTGGCTGAACAGCGCCCTGGTCATGATCCACACCGCACAGGGCAAGCTCGATACGGCATCCAGTTTCCTCAAGCCCATGTTACGCTTTGTCGAAGGCGCAGAACCCTTACAAAAGATTCTTACCTGGTATGTTGAGGCCGAATGGGCACGGCATACGGGCCAATTGAAGCGTGCCCGCGAAAAGCTGCAGCTGGCCAATGACCTGCTGGAGTTTCAGACCCCTGACGTGAGCACGCTGGTCCCCCCTTTGCCCATGGCCCTGTCTAAAGTCCGGCTCGATTCCGACGAGGACCTGGGGGGGCTTCCTGCCAGCCAGTCGAAGCATCCTTATTGGGTCATGGAGCAGGAAGTGGTCAGTGTGCGACTGGCCCTGAAACAGGGTAATCCGGAGAAAGCCGAATCCAGCCTGCTCAGACTCCAGGAATTGGCAAAAACTGTCGGAAGCCTCAGGTTCCAGGCGCTCGGACACTTGCTGAAAGCGCTGGTTCTGGAAGGCCGGAAGGATTCAGCCAACGCAGTCTCCGCTCTGGAGCAAGCCCTGCTGATTGGCGAGACCAACGACTATATCAGCCTGCTATTCCCTTACAGCCAGGAAATTGGTGCCCTGATGGAGCGTCTCAGCCCGGGCCGCATCAGCGAGGAGTACCTGGCTCACCTCAACCAGAGCGAATTCGCACCCCGTATAGCCGGATCACAGGTCGTCGGTAACAGTGAGACATCACTAGCTGCCACCCGGAACGGCGCGCCCGTTTCGGCTCCACCGGATTTCGTGGAAGAGTTATCCCGAAGAGAGCTGGAGGTGCTGAAGGAGTTGGAAGAAGGGCACCCGAACAAAGTCATCGCTCAGAAATTGAGCCTGAGCCCGGCCACCGTCAAGGCTCACCTGAGAAACATCAACGCCAAGCTGGGCGCCCGCAACCGGACCGAAGCCCTGTCCCTGGCGCGCAAATGGGGGATGCTGCCAAATTCCACGCCCGATAGTCAGGACAAATGAGCAGGGATTAGTCCCTCGATACGCAAATTAGTCCTTTTTTACGCCCTATTCAGCCTTTTTTACGCCCTTTGGACGATGTCCGAAGCAGCTCTAAACCCTAAACTGTATCCATAGTATGAATTCACAAGGCCTTTCATACTGTTTTGTCTGGGCTCCCTATTCCATGCC
>JAUIAZ010000478.1 GCA_030427465.1 Gammaproteobacteria bacterium
ATGATCGACATCATTCCCCGCACGAATGCGGTGGATTCGGTACTGATTGAAGAACATCCCGAGTGGTTTTACTGGATACGTCGTGAAGACGCGGCGGGCTACCGCCCACCCAGAGTCCATACACTGGGTCCGACCGTTGTGCCCAAGGCGCAGTTTCTGCCTCAGGTCTACGACTCTGACGATGTGCGGCGGCATCTGGAGCAGTTTGTTGAAAATCCCCGGACACGGGATCCATTGGCCTGGGAACGCTTTCTGAAGCAGTGGCGCAAAAGCGGGGAGCGTCTTGACGATGCCATCGCCCGGGAATATGGTTGCGTCGTGGCACCGGCCTTTTCCGACCATATCAATGACACCCAGCCACCCTGGTCGGACGTCACTTTTTTTCGTATGTTTCTGGATCATCCGGAAGCTTCCAAACCTTTCATTGACCGGCTGGGAAAGGAGTTCCCGCCGTATATTCTGTTCGACACCATCAAGTCGGATCTGTATCCGGGCGAGCAACCGAATTCAGCTCTGTGGGAAACCCTGGCGGGTGTCATTCCCCATTTTCAGCAGGTCTACGGAGTTGATGGGGCCCGCATAGACATGGGGCATGCCCTGCCTGAGGCACTGGTGCGTAAAATCATCCGGTCAGCCCGGGCCGTGGACCCTGATTTTTGCTTTGTAGCCGAGGAACTCTATCCGGATCGGGCAGAAGGGGCGGCACGCTTGGGCTACAACCTGATCATCGGTCAGGGCTTTTATATGACGCCCCGGGTCTGGGAACATGGCACGCACGCTTATTACTATGGGACCCACGACGTGGCGCTGCCGGTTTTTGCCAGCGGAGAAACCCACGACACGCCACGTCTGGTGGCCAGAGAAGGGGGCAAGGGCCTTGCGCGGATGATTTCGGTGCTCAACTGTTTCACGCCGAATGGCGTGCCTTTTCTGAATGCCGGGCAGGAACTGTATGAAGTTCAGCCCATCAATACCGGTCTCGATTGTCGCCCTGATGAAGCTTTCCGCATCCCGGAAAGTGATCCGGCTTATGGACGCCTCGCCCTGTTTGACCGGGTCGCCCTGCATTATCTTGAGCCGGATCGCTGGGAGATGCTTGAAACCCTGCACCAGGTGGCTCAGATCCGCCAACGATATCTGGAGGCACTGACGGATCCGGATGCTTTCGTTGGCCTGGGCTTTGAGCACATGGGCATTCAAGCGGTCGGGCTGTCCTTTATGCTGACGGAAGGGCCGCCGCAGAAGCCGGATGCGGTCCTGATGGTAATTGCCAATACTCACCTGTACGAAGATCAGGATCTGTTTGTTGACCTGTCAGCCGCCCGGGCCCGCAGTGGTAACCCCGGGACTCAAGCGCAACAGCTGTTCAGTACGCATGGCACGCCAGGCCTGGTCAGCGGGTTCGATCCGCAAGGCAATCTGCAGCTGAACCTGGCGGCAACCGAGGTGAAAATCATCTACCTGGGAACCGGCGGCGCCCGGTCACAAAGTGACCCTGAACGGCAGTCTGAGCTGCCGCAAAAGCAGAATACCAAAAGGAGTAAAAAGAAAATCTCTTGAAAAACAGGCCTTTAAGAATCTGGCACGGTGTTTGTTAGATAGAGTTCAGGCAACTGAACGGGGTTTGGCATGAGCAGAAGTCGGAAAGTGATTGATCTGGCAGGACGGCGTCCGGAAAGGGCACTGGACAACCTGAACCGTCTGACCGGACTGCAATGGGATAACTATCCGGTCTCGCGGGTTTCAGATGTCAGTATCAGGCCTGGCGACGATTTGCGCCTGAGAGAGCCGGCTGAGTGGCCGCAGGTTGCACAAACAGCTCCTCGACATGGATGACCTGATCCGGGGAAACACCAGAAAGCCCGACGTGAACGCTGAGCGGGCTGTTGCGACTGGCCAGCGTGACTTCTCCGCTGAACATGATGGATCCTTCTTTGGCCCCCTGAAGCTCATCAATCAGAAACGCTGTTCCTCCTTCTTCTTCGCGTACCACCAGCACCAGTGAAAGCATGCCTGCTTCACAGGGCTTAACCCGGATCCACGCGGCCACATTCAGACGACAGCGCACCGGCCGTTGGGAACCGAGCCCCATCTGTGCGCGTTCATCTCCCCGTCGCAGCATCTGCAGGAATCTGAGGCGAGTGTCCCGGTTATGCAGCGCTCTGGCATCGCCGGAATCTTTGAGTACCTCTCCCATATAGATTGACCGGGGTACTTCATAGAGCAGGCGGGGTTTAATGCAATGGAGAGGGAGTCTGACATTCATGGTGAGTTTCCGGGCAGTCGTCTGATGACAGACTATAAATCGTCGGC
>JAUIAZ010000479.1 GCA_030427465.1 Gammaproteobacteria bacterium
GACAGCACTGGCCACTGCGGGGTCAATGCCTGCAGACCTTCAACCAGAATCTTGTGGGCGCGGCGATCCGCTTCGGTCAAAGGGGAGTCATCGGCTTTGGCGTCATATTCCACATCGCCCGACTGTGCGTATACCTCAAGAATGGCATCACCGGCCTTTCTGACGAGGGCATCGAGGGACTTGATTAGGTCTGAATCCATAATCTGTTTCCTTTCCAGGTTTGGGGTCTTTTCAAAGAATGAGGCAGAATACCCCATTATAGAAGTAATTGCCGAGGAACCTATCTGACATGCTGGACTGGGAAGCCATAGATACTGTCCTCCTGGATATGGATGGCACACTACTGGATCTGCATTACGACAACCATTTCTGGCTGGAGCATCTGCCCGGACATCACGCCAGGCGCAACAACATCAGCTTTGAAGCCGCGCAGCAGGAAATCCTGAAAAGAACGGAAGCAGAGAAAGGCACCCTGAACTGGTACTGCCTGGATTTCTGGGGCCTTGAGCTGGATATGGACATTCCTTCCCTGAAGCGGGAAACCGCGCACAAGATCCGGTTCCGACCCAGTGCCGAGAAGTTTTTGCAGCAATTACACCGCAGCCCGAGACGGGTGATTCTGGCGACAAACGCCCATCGTGCCGTGCTCGATCTCAAACTGGAAATGATCCATTTTGAACCGTATTTTGACCGGCTGGTAAGCGCCCATGATCTCGGAGTACCCAAGGAAGATCCGGCTTTCTGGGATAAACTGCAGGAAATCGAACCCTTTGACCCCGAGCGAACCGTGTTCATCGATGACAGTGAAGCCGTACTGGCCTCTGCCAGACGCTATGGTATTCGGCACCTGCTGGCCATCTACCAGCCGGACAGCCAGAGAGCCGGGCGCTCTGTCGCAGATTTCCATAGCCTGACCCACTTCGATGACATTCTGCCAGAACCGCCGGAGTCGCCATGAGCCAGACTGCCGAACAGAACGGACCGGCCGAAGTCCGGATCGACAAATGGCTGTGGGCAGCACGCTTTTTCAAGACCCGGTCGCTGGCCAAGGACGCGATCGATGGCGGCCATGTCACCTACAACGGTCAGCGCTGCAAACCCGGACGCCACGTCGAGGTGGGTGCCAGAATGACGATACGGCGAGGCTGGGAAGAACTGACCGTGGACGTGCTCGCCCTGTCCGAGCGGCGCGGCCCAGCCAAAGCCGCTGCACTCCTCTATCGGGAACCTGAAGACTGTCGTGAGAAGCGCGAGCAGGCCCGCGAGCTGAGAAAGATCATGAATACGGCCCAGATGCCCCCCAAACGTCGGCCCAACAAGCGTGACCGGCGACGCATCAAGGAATTCCAGAACAACCAGATAGGCGAATGATGACTCAAGTTGACACGCTGCAGCGCTTCCTCATCGAGGACCTCAACCTTCGCGGCGAGATTCTCGTCCTCGAACAGACCCTCGCCGACCTCATCGGTGATCACAACTACCCGCCCGCAATCCGTGAGCAACTCGGCCAGACAGCCAATGCCACCTTACTGTTGAGTGCCACCCTAAAGATACAGGGCTCCACCTCGATTCAGGCCCGGGGAGGGAACGGCGCACTCGGCTTGCTGGTCGCGGAAGCCACAGACCGGCGAACCCTCCGAGGAATCGCACGTCTGCGGGACGGGCTGGACCCATCGACCCTGCCGGAAGATGTCTCACTTACCGGGTTACTGGGAGAAGGTGCCACCCTGGCCATCACCCTGACACCACGAAAAGGCCAGCGCTATCAGGGCATCGTGCCACTGGAGCACGGCTCACTGGACAAGTGCCTGGAAGCTTACTTTGACCAATCAGAGCAACTGGAAACCACCCTGCGCTTCTTCAGCTGGGGTCAGCGACTGGGCGGGATCCTCCTTCAGGAGCTACCCGACGCGGTAGACCCGGAACAGCGTGAGAATAACTGGGAACACGCCTTGCAGCTGCTGAATACGTTGACACCTGAAGAGCTCTGCGATCTACCCGCAGAAAAGGTGCTTTACCGGCTGTTCCACGAACACCAGGTACGACTGATGCCCGGTGAGCCGGTGTCCTTTGCCTGCTCCTGCTCGGAAGAGCGCACCCTGAAGGCACTGGATGCCATGGATGCCGACACCTTGCGAGAGATTATCGCCGAGCAGGGTCACCTGGAAATGCGTTGTGAATTTTGCGGCCAGGTGTACCGTTTCAGTGCAGAACAGATCGAAAGAATCGCGGATGGACCACAAATTCATTGATCAAACACCCGTTTGAAACTATTTGACGATTCAAACAGTCGTTTTCATC
>JAUIAZ010000480.1 GCA_030427465.1 Gammaproteobacteria bacterium
CCGGCTGAATCGTAACGCAGATTTCGCGGCGCAGGTCGAGCAGATACTGAAAGCCAAGGGGCTGGACAAGCGGGCCATCGTGGTCACCATGTGCCGTTCCGGTAGCGAGCGCGGCAAGCCCAGTGCCGCCTACCTGCGAGAGCAGGGCTTTGAACAAGCCCTGTACCTGGTCCATGGGTTTCAGGGTTCGTCTCTGAAAGAGGGAGAACACAAAGGCCTGCGCATTGAGAACGGCTGGCAAAACTCCGGTCTGCCCTGGCAGAGCAAGCCGAACCCGGAGAAGATTTATCGGCCCTAGAGTTGATTCTTGGCACTCTCATTCATCCCCATTCATCCATTTTTGATGAATGGTTCTGGAAAGGCGCTCAATTGAGCGCCTTTCTTTTTGTCGGCGACTTGGGCAGGCTTGAATTATCAGATAATATTTAGTAAATAACTAATTAGTTCTAATCAGAATAAAGTGAGCTAAAATGATAGATTGGCACTTTGACCGCGGTGATCTGGCAAAACATTTCCTGTCGGCGTTTGAGACAGGCATTACCGGGTCGCTTACGCTGTTTGCGCCAAGGCGCATGGGGAAGTCTGAGTTCCTGCTGCTAGATCTCGCGCCACTGGCACACCAGAAAAAATATAACATCTGCTACTGTTCTTTCTGGCAGTTAAAGGATAATCCGGCCAAGGCTTTGCGGCACGCGTTGGAAGAGGCACTGGAGAATCAGGACTGGAGGCAGCGTTTATCTGGCTATATCACGCCTTCCACCACACTGGAATTGAAAGGTGAGTTGCCTGGGATGACCGTTGCCCTGAAAAAGAGTGGGCCGGAGAGGCCCACCGAAGATGATTTGCTGGCGATCATTGACTTGATCCGGCAACTATCCCGAAAAAGGCGGCCATCTTTGTTGTTGCTGGATGAAGTGCAGCATCTCAGTACCCGGCCTGAATTTGAGTCTCTGGTGGCGACGCTGAGAACGGAATTCGAAACTCATCGAAAAAAAGTTCACGTGGTGTTTACCGGGTCATCCAGAGATGGCTTGATGCGAATGTTTCGGGATCGGAAAGCACCAATGTTTCATGCCTCCCAGCAGATTGATCTGCCGGAGCTGGGGAGCGATTTCGTGGCCTACATGCTGCAATGCTTCGAGCAGGCGAGCAAGGTCAGATTGTCGCTGGCGGCGGCTGTTCGTGTGTTCGCTGATCTGCAGAAAGGTCCTGCTCTTTTCCACCATTTGCTGAAGTTCATGCTGATCCAGGGGATCTCTGACATCAGCAAGGGCTACGAGGTGTTCAGCCAGGTTATCGACATCGAGGAAGACTACGAATCAGTCTGGCGGGAACTGTTACCTGTTGATCAGGCGGTGTTGCAGCTTCTGGCGGGAAATCTGAGTATAGGGCTCTACACCGAAGCTGCACGCCATTGGCTGGGCGAAAAGCTCGGTGTTGATGAAGTGTCCGTTCCCAGGATCCAGAATGCGATAGACCGGCTGCGGGATGAGCAGCTGATATACAGCGCCGGTCACAGTCGTTGGGCCTTTGAAGATACGGCGTTCAGGGAGTGGGTTTCAGACCATTCTCCCGCTGACGGGAAGTGATGTCTTGCAGAGTGTGTTTAATGGTCGTTATACACTAAGCTGATAAACAAACCCCAATACCACAGCCCCCACAAAACCCAGAGCCATATACGTTACGAATATCTGCCATTTCACCAGACTCCAGACGGCAGTCATTGCCGGCAGGGAACTGATGGCCCCGGCCAGCATGAAAGCCATCGCAGCACCCAGGCTCATGCCCTGGGTGACCAGTCCGGCCACCAGCGGCGGGGCGGCAAAACTGTTGAGGTAGGCCGGCATGCCAACCAGCGCACCCAGCGCGATTGCGCCGATGCCTTCACCGCCGACTACCCCGGCGATCAGGGAAGCGGGAATATACAGGATCAGCAGCGCCTCGAGCAGGTAGGCCAGCATCAGCCATTTCAGAAGGAAACTGCCATTTTCCAGCAACTGCTCACAGAACTGCTGGCGGCGTTCCGGGCTTTCCCAGAAACGCCATTGCAGCGGGCTGCCGGAAGGCCCGGAGGGGGGCGTGCCACAGCAGCTGCCTGTCTGACGGCCGGCTTTCAAAGGCGCACGAAAAAGGGCGTGCTGATGCCAGATCTGCACCAGAATGCCACCCAGCAGGCCGAGCCCAACGGCGGCCATGGCTTTGGCAATGGCAAAGTGCCAGCCCAGTGCACCGGCGGTAATGACCAGAGACGCCGGGTCAATCAGCGGCGAAGACAACCAGAAGGCCATGACCGCTGACA
>JAUIAZ010000481.1 GCA_030427465.1 Gammaproteobacteria bacterium
TGAAGCTGCATTCCCAGCGGAATTTTCAACTGTTCCGCGAGAGCGACCAGAAGCTGATACTGGAGGCTTGCATGCGCTTTACCTGTATCAACCTCAAGAGTGGTCGGCCGGGGCGCATGTCGAAAGACCTGATTGCCGCTCACGAAAACGGGCTGCGGGCAGCAGGCATGCTGTGAAATGGCTTCAATGAAACGATAGCGGGTCAGAAACACGGGAAATGAGATTTCGGATGCGCTGCTTTTCCTGCTGATCCAAACTCAAATACTCTGCATATTCCAGAGAGTCCAGCGCCAGGGCTATCTCGCGCCTCTCTGAGACACTCTGAATCGCATCCGTCTCTATAATTTCATAGACCTCCTCCCGACGTTGTGGAGAGTGACTCAGCAGATAGGTATCCAGCACGGCCAAGAGGCCTTTATGCTGGTTGACATACCAGATCCACTGGGCCGCGGCGGCCTGGCTTACGGAGGGGTCAGAATGAAATGCCATGCGCCCCAGAAAGTTTTCAAGCTCCTGATCATGGGCTTGGGTCACCGTCGTGTGGTCTGCCACCAGATCAATCAGGCGCGATAGATACGTGGCGTCGAACCCCGCGTCATGTTGTGTGATTAATTCCCTGATCAGAGTGGCGTCCTTGAGTCTGGCATCCAGAATCATCTGGTACATGGCTTCAGCAGAATTCGGGCTCGATTCATTGAAAAAAACCGAGACAATTGCCTGGCGACCTTCGGCCGTCTGGCTGATCTCAGGCAAAATCGTGCTGAGCGCCGTTTTCTGGGCAGAGGTGAGTTCCAGTGACTGATAATCAGTTACCAAGTCCCTGAGCAGGTATTCCATCTCATGAAACAGCTCTTCTGTTCTTGCTGCGCTATTCCCCGATGGAGCCATCGGCCGAATGCCTGTCTCTGACTCTGATACGACCACCGTCCGCTTCTCTGAGGGAGGGCTCTTCGTCACTTTTTGCTGACTGTGAAAAGCCAGGGGTTGAATACCAGACACCTCCCCTGCTCCCTCAAAGCGTTGCTCAAGGGAAAATGACAGATAAGCGGAAAAGGTCAGACATCCAGCCAACAGTGATGCTGCTATCCGGGACATGCTGACCTCGTCCTTTGCCTACCGGGCTCTGATGGTCACGGACACCAGCGCGTCTTTGCAACTCGAGGCCCCGCTTCCTTTGGTTTTGCGTTCACCCGTTTCTCCATCCCTGTCCAGCACGGCACCATAGAGGAAGCCGGTCTCGTCGCTTTGAGCGACATAACCGAAGGTGCTCATGCCACTTGGTGCGGCGAACTTGCTTTGACTGACTGCATCATCAAAAGATTGAGACAACAACAGCACATCGCCTGCTTTGCCATAGACAGAGGGAAACAGACTATCGGCGTTTTTGTCACAGCCTCTGTTAGCTGTATCCCGGATCGGATTGGACGTGTCAGCCCCGCGCAAGGTGGTCAGAATCGCCCAGCCCGGATGACCGCTGGAGTCCTTGTTCATATTGAACCTGTAGTAACCGGGCTCATTGGAACCGGCTCGTTTGTAGAGTACGACCTGTGCCAGATCCCGGCCCCGGTATTTGCCCTTGAAACGATCACAGAAGCTGCCACTGCGGCTGGTGCAGTCAGACACTTGCAGGCATTGATAGCCGTTGTCTTCCTTGTAGCACTCCGCTGCCCGGTTCCAGCCCGAAAATTCGAAAGGAAGATGGTCGTCCGTCCGGTGCAACACGAGCACCAGCAGGTCTCCGGAGCGGGTGCCTGTGGGTTTGTTCACCCTTAAACCCTGTCCGTTGCTATCCCAGACTTCCGTGGTACCGATATGCTGAATTTTATCTGAAGAACCACCACCCTGATTGTCCTGCAGTTGCTTCAGGAAGTTTTTCAGGTGCCCAAGAAATTCGGGATAAGTCGCATATCCACTGTTGGGTTCATACAGATAACCCTGACCATCGGTCACGTCTTCAAAATCATCGATATTGGCGCCTGCATCATCAGCAATCATGAATTCAGACTTAACCCGGTTACCGACAATCAATTCGTACTTGTCTTCCTTGTTACCCGTCGACTCGCCATAGTAGGACTTGTTTCGAAGCAGGTTTTTCCAGTAGCTTTCACTGGAACTGCTGACAGCGCCCATCACGGCATCTTCGATTCGGGACTCGTTTCCGTTTCCGGTGACTAACCAGGCATCGATGTTGGCCTCAGCAAAGGCATTTAACCAGAGGGGGGCGGTCCGACCCACAGTGTAGTCCGAGTCAGTATCGATGGTGTTGTCCCAATCGAGAACTATAGTGCCGTTCA
>JAUIAZ010000482.1 GCA_030427465.1 Gammaproteobacteria bacterium
TGTCACTGGATCTCGTGCCGCTTCTGCGAGAGAAGAGTGCCGCCGGAGAGGCTATCGCGATTGTCGGTGAGGTGAACCGTGAGCTGCCCTACATGGAAAATGATGCTGACGTTGACGCCAGCAACTTCGACCTGATTGTGGATCATACGCGCTATGACCACCCGCTGTTTGCTGCCCCACATGTGCCGATCGCGCCGGTTGATCATCTTATCGGTTTTTATGCCAGCACACTCGTCAGGGATGCAGGTACCTTGCAGTTGGGCATCGGCTCGCTGGGTAGTGCAGTTATTTACAGCTCGCTATTGCGGCACCAGAAGAACGACCAGTACCGGTCACTGATCGAGAAAACTCGGTTATATGAGAAGTTCCCGGTTGCCCGTGAAATCGGGGGGGAGGCTCCCTTTGAGCAAGGGCTTTACGGTTGTAGCGAAATGATGGTCGATGGATTCCTGCATCTGTACAAGGCGGGAATTCTCAAGCGCAAAGTTTATGCGGATACCCGTCTGCAGAATCTGCTTAACGCAGGCAGTCTGTCCGAGGATGTTACACCCGAGACTTTGCCCGCGCTGATGAAGCAGGGCGTTGTTCGAGCCCAGCTGACTGCCGGAGATGTCGCCAAACTGAAGCGCTGGGGGATTTTCAGGGACTCTGTCGAATTCCGGGGTGGCTCGCTGGTTTCAGGCCGCAGTACCATGGAAGCGGACCTCAGCAAGTCGGAGGTACTGGCCTGGATTAACGAGCAGGCGCTCGGGTCGCGGCTCCGGGGTGGCGTCGTCATGCACGGCGGGTTCTTCCTCGGGCCGAAGGAAATGTATGATCTGCTGAGGGAGTTCTCGCCGGAGGATCATCAGCTCTTCTGCATGACCAGCGTGAATTACATCAACCATCTGTATGATCACTTCCTGGGCAATCAGGCGCTGAAGGTTTCGCAGAGGCAACATGCCCGGTTTATCAACAATTGTATGGTTGTGACCCTGAACGGGGCAGCGGCCTCAGACAGTTTGGCCAATGGTCGCGTGGTCAGCGGCGTGGGGGGACAGTATAACTTCGTTTCCATGGCGCACGAACTGGCGGGCGCGCGTTCGGTCCTGTCCTTCAAGGCAACCCGTTTCAGCGCGGGCAAGACGGTTTCAAATATCGTGTTTAACTATGGCTATTGCACTATTCCCCGGCATCTGCGTGACATATATATCACCGAATACGGGATTGCCGATGTGCGTGGGAAATGTGATCGTGACGTCATGATAGAGCTGATCAAGATTGCCGATTCCCGCTTCCAGGATGATCTCCTGAACCAGGCCAAGGCAGCGGGCAAGATCCCCCAGGACTACCAGTTGCCGGAGCTATATCGTAACAATACGCCGCAGGCGGTTCAGGCGCTGCTACAGCCTTACCAGGCCCAGGGTGACTTTGAGCCGTTCCCCTTTGGTTGTGACTTCACCTCCGAGGAACTCAAGGTGGGCAAGGCACTCAAGCAGCTGAAAGCGGCAACCAGTAGTCGGTCCGGTCTCTTGAAAGCCATGCTCGCGGGCTTGCGATATGGTTCGCCGCAGCCTGAGCATCAGGCACTTCTGGAGCGTATGAACATGACTCAGCCGGAAGATCTGAAAGCCCGTATTGAGCAGCGCCTGCTGGTGGCTGCGCTCAATGGCAAGGTGCTTTAGGTCAGGGATAGGGGGCCTGCCCGGAGGGGCAGGCAATCCGGATACGGGCGATCAGGCTGCGCTCTGCTTTTCCCGCAGAAAATGCTTGGCGTAGCGGTTCTCCAGGGCTTCCAGTGACAGCAGAACCAGGAAGTCCATGCAGTCGAAATCAGGGTCCCAGCAGGGGGCGCCGCCGACGTGAGCACCCAGACGGGTGTAGGCCTTGATCAGTGGTGGGATGGCTTCTTGTCCGGCTTCATCGCTTGAGATATCCGTCAGCAGGTTGGCGGGCACCGGTTTCAGAGGCTGTACCTGCTGGTTTTCCGGCAAGCCGTGCTTGCTCATCAGGTGTTGGATAATACTCTGGTTTCTCGACGGATCCTGGCTTAACGGAATAGATCCGCAGCCCAACAGGTAGTCGTAGCGGTTTTCGATGATATAGCGGGCAATACCTGACCACAGCAGTGCGATGGTGGCTCCATTGCGATAATCTGCGGCCACACAGGTGCGACCCACCTCCAGCTTGCGGCCGTGCAGAGCCTTGATCGGTGACAAGTCGAACTCGGATGCGGAATAGAAGTCGCCGGTGTGCTTGAGCTGTTCTTCGGCCAGTAACCGTGTTGTGGCGACCACTGAGTCATTCT
>JAUIAZ010000483.1 GCA_030427465.1 Gammaproteobacteria bacterium
CTCGGCACCGGCTTCCAATTGATCGAAGAAACCCAACAGAAAAAGGGCAGGCGCAATCAGAAGGCCCATGATCAGACTGTCAATGAGGGCAGCACCCAGCCGCGCCCAGCGGGAAGCCAGTTCGCCGGAAACGGCGTTTTCCTCGACGAGCGCAGATTCAGGTGCCTGATATTGATTCTCTTCCATGCCGACCTCCGGATCAGGACAGGGTTGCAGGCCACTATCCTTTTCCGGCTGTGATAGAGGGAATCGGAAACAGAAGGCCACTAAGCCAAAGCTAGCATAGACGCTGACTTTGGCAAACGGCCGGTCGAAGTCCCAGCCCCTTCAGGGAAGTCAGATATGCAAAACGTAAATAAGTCACATTTTCCGACTGTCTTTTCTCACTGAGCGCGCGCGGGCCTTGCGGCAAGCTGTTCACAGTGGTTACCGAGACCGCTGAACCAATAACAGCAACGGAGGGATGCCCCCATGACTTACTCAAATACCCATCGCAAAACGCTTCACCCCAAGGCGCTTGTTCTGGCCATTTCCAGTGTCACTCTGGCGTTGTCCGCTACGGCGGTTTCAGCCCAGGAATTCACCTTCAAGGCCCCGGTGCTGAGTGCCAATGAACTGGTCAAAGTATCTCAGCCCGTGAATGTTCCTCAGCTGACTGCCGATACCCGAGACAACGATGAGCCAACCGATGATGTAAAGAAAGAAACTTATGTACCGGATCCGGTAATCCGCATTGATCCAACCCTCCGCGAGCTCGCCCAGAAACAGGAAACCCTTCCGGTCATCGTTGTTTTCGGAGAGCAACCACAACACCGGGTCGCAGAACAGGTTCGGGCAGAATATGAAAAAGACATCGACGCCATGGCGGAACGGGTACGCGGAATCTATCAGCAGTACATGCCGAAAGAGCCGCTCGCTACCCAGGATGATGAAATTGCCCACAGCAAACTGCTGGAACAGTATCTGACGGGCGAAGAAAAAGAGACCATTAAATCACTCAATGCAGACCGCGAGCGCCTGATGAAAGCAATGCGGGAAGATATCGCGCGCTACAGTGCCGAACTCGTCGAACGGCATCAGGCCAAGCTCTTGCCTCAACTCGAAAAACTGGGAGCCCGTCTGGGTGAGCGCGTACAGACCCTGAATGCCGTGGCAGCTGAAATTCCTTCTGCGCAGCTGGAGGCGCTGGCCGACCTTCCCGGCGTCGCTGAAATCGTCTATGACCATCCGGGCGAACCCGAACTGAGCAACCAGGTCAGCTCTCTGGGTGTAAACTCCTGGTGGAGCTCCGGCTTCGATGGCGGCGTCTGGGATGTCGGTGTACTGGATTCCGGCGTACTGGAAACCCACAGTGCCCTGAACAGCCATACCTTCTACGAGAACAGCAGCGCCAACGGCAACCACGGTACCGGTGTCGCCTGCATGTATGCCAGTACTCATGCCACTCATCGCGGCCTGGCCTTTGGCCTGGATTCCATCCTGGTGGATAACGCCGGCAACACCTCCACCTCCATGAGCGGTGCCGACTGGATGGTGCGTTCAGCAGGAGATGACCCGGAAGTCATCAACTACAGCTGGGGCAATGGTGCTGCCACGGGTAATAACTGGCATGCGTTCTCGCGTTTTGTGGATGGCATCGTTGCTGACTACAACACTTCCTGGGCGAAATCTGCCGGGAACAATGGTTTCGGCACCAACACCATGACCGTACCGGCAAACAATTACAACGCCCTCACGGTTGCCAACATGAACGACCAGAACACCGTCACCCGCAGTGACGACGTGATCACCGGTTCAAGCAGCCGGGGCCCCACACATGATGGCCGCAAGAAGCCGGATATCACCGCGCCCGGACACAACACCATGACCTGTAACAACAGCGGCGGATACAGCAATCTCGGCGGCACAAGCTCAGCCGCGCCCAAGGTCGGGGCTGCCACCCTGCTGCTGACCGATGGCGGAAACTGGGACCCTAAAGCAATCAAGGCCGTATTGATCAATACGGCGGACTCCTGGGAAGACAACAATACCCAGACCACCACCGATGACGGTCCGGTCTACCGCAAGGAGTGGAACAAGACCTATGGCTGGGGCTACCTGGATCTGTGGCATGCCCATTTCCACCGCAACGACTACTTCCGCAGCAGCGTACGCCCGAAAGGCCAGAGTGGTGATTTCAAGTTGTACAAGGGGCACATGTACAACGGAGACAAGGCCACGTTGGTCTGGGAACGGGATGTCACTTACAAGAATGCAGCGACGCCCACCCAGTACCGCGATCTGA
>JAUIAZ010000094.1 GCA_030427465.1 Gammaproteobacteria bacterium
TAACTTCCTCTGCTGACAGACCGTCAATCTCGACAGTCTTGAGCGGCGATGTGCTACCGCTGACGACTCTAACGGATCCTGCCGGCAGGTCAAGCGAACGGCACAGCAGATTTTCGACCGCCGTATTTGCCTTGCCTTTTTCCGGCGGCTGGGTAACCCGCACCTTCAGACGGTCTCCGAGCCAGCCACTGATTCCGTCAGTGGAAGCGCCAGGCACCACTTTGACTTTAAGTTTCATCAACTCCGCCCCTGGTTTTGCTGTCCCGACCGGATAAAAACCCATATCCCGCCAAGGACCACAGCAGATGCCAGTACCAGGCGCAAAGACATTGCCTCGTCCAGTAACAGCACACCGGCGACAGCGGCAATGATCGGCACGCTCAACTGTACCGTAGCTGAAGTGGCGGAACTCAGCTGTGGCAGAACCGCATACCACAGGGCATAACCCAGGCCGGAGGCCAGCGCTCCAGAGAGAATTGCCAGCAACCATCCTATCCCCGAGGCCGCTTCCGGCTCGCCCAAGCCCAGCAGATACAGTGTCACTGCCAGAGGCGCCGCACGCACAAAATTACCTGCCGTGTCAGCGCTGGCGTTCATGGCACCCCGACCACGCAAGGAATAGGCACCCCAGCAGATGCCTGAGGCAATCATCAGCAGGGAACCCAACAGCGGTGGTGCCTCAACGCCTGGTGACACAAACCAGGCCAGCCCGAGAAAAGCCGAAACGACTCCGACCCACTTGCCTGGTGATAATCGCTCACCCTTCAGCAAGCCCCAGGAAATCATGGTGATCTGAACCGCCCCGAATAACAGCAGTGCGCCTGTGCCAGTACTCAGGCTGACATAAGCAAATGAGAAACAGGCTGCATAGCCAAACAGCAAGGCTGCAGAAGACCAGTCCCCACCAATGCGTGCCTTCCGGCTTCTGGCGACGACCAGCAGCCACAGCACGGCTGCACCGGAGATCAGTCGGACCGTCGTGAAATCGGCCCAACCGATTGCCCCTGTCGCCAGCGCCAGTCGGCAGAGGATCGAGTTCAGGGCAAAGGCGACCATCACCAGACTGGTGACCAGAACAAGCTGTGGTGGCGAGTAAGTGCTCACACGCTCTCTGCCGGGCCAGCTGAAATTCCATTGAACAGAATTTTATTGGAAAATGGATCCACCACTTCAAACATCCTGTCACCCCACGGCGCTGTCGAGATTTCCGGCCGGCAGTATCGGTACCCGCGGGCCGTGATTTCACGGTGTAAAACCTCAAGCTCATTGGTGTTCACAAAGATCTTGCAGCCCGGTGTACAGTCTCCGGAATGCTCACTCAGATGAAAGACCAGATTCCCTCTGGATACTTGCATGTAGACCGGAAAGTCCGACTCAAAGCGGTGCTCCCAGTCTAGGTTCATGCCCAGGAAGTCGAGATAGAAGGCCTTTGCTCGGGCTTCGTCAAAGATCCGGATGATCGGTATGGTTTGAAATTGCATGGAATTAAGAGTGACCTTGGTTCGTTTGTCAGGACTGCCTTTTCAACACGTTTTTGATCCTGGCCTTGACGGATGCGGCCTCATCTTGCATGGCCATGGCAAGCAACTTCTGAGCTTCGTCCCGGTATTCCGGAAACTGAAGAGCAGTTTCGTAAAACCCGCTGTATGCCCACGCCCTGACGAGTTTATTGGTATCCATAAGGCATTCCCGCAAAAAATGCTCGACCCGATCCTTGTCCGACTCCGCAATGGGCATGTACTGAATACATTGAAGAATATGCAGCTTTGCCTCCCAATTCTCAAAATTTTGGGCAACCTCATAGAGTTGCGCAATCTCACCTGGTTCAAGTCGGTGTCTTTTCTCCAGATGATGCTTCACGAGCCAGGTTGCCGCTTTCTCGCAGGCATTTTGAGAGGAAAGCCGAATCAGGTCTGCAATGAAGAATTCTGCCTGACAATAGCGGTCATAAATAGCCGTGATGTCTTCCGCAGATTTTCCGTTCCAGTCGGCCATGGCTTGTTCGATACTCATTAAGAACGTACGCCTCGTTAAATATCAATATCAGGCCCTTTGCCGGCGACTGCCCCTATCCTGCGAACGCTGCACCCCCGAAGAGGCATCCGGATCAAGGACCATTTTCATGGAGGCTATCGCCGGCAAGCGGGTTGCATACATCCAGTGCCAACGACATTTCATTCCAGACCAAACCGCCATGACTGGACGACGAAGGTCCCAGATCGACAAAACCGAACCGGGTATACCAAGCGACCAGTTCTGCCTGGCAAATCAGAAAAATGTCGGATTTTTCCAGCCCCTTCACTCTGTTTATGAAATGGGTCATGAGTGTGCTGGCAAAACCCTGCCTCTGGTAGGCGGGATGAACGGCCACGGACATTATCACAACATGTTCGCCATCCGGGTCATGGCCAATGAGTTCTTTGAACGCTTCATCTGAGAGCTCTACCTTATGCGTCGCTCCGGAATTTATAAACCCCACGATTTCCCGTTCATTTTCCAGAACCACAAAGCCTTCTGGATAGGCTCTGATTCGTTTGCGTATCTTTTCTCTGGTTGCCGCCTCATCACCCGAATAGGCGGTTCTTTCGATCTCATAGCATCGATCCAAGTCCGACTCCTGAACCGTGCGGATCATGCGTTTCTGGTCCAGGCGAATTCCATCTGATGCGCGGTTTGCTCGGCCAGTGCCTGACTGTGCAAACGACTCACCAGATGCAGGCTCATATCAATGCCCGCAGAAATTCCGCCGGAACTCACGATGTCGCCCTCATCAACCCAGCGCACCCCTTCTACCACAGTGAGCGCGCCAAACTGATTGCGCAGGTCAGGAATGTCCTCCCAGTGCGTTGTCACTTTACCGGATAGCGACGGAATCGCCTGGGCCAACAGGAAAACCCCCGTGCAAACCGTCGCGGTCAGTTGCACGGATGACACCTGATTCCGGACCCATTCGGTGACCTTGGGTTTATGCATTTCGGCCATGTGTACGCCCCCGGAGAGGATCAGCACATCCAGAGGCGGATGATCGTCAATCGAGTAATCAGGCAGGACCCGATAGCCGGCCCGGGCAGACACTACCGCATTGTGTTCAGCGATCAGAAATACCCGGAAAGGTTTGGGCTCTTCGCACACGCGCGAAGCCGTCGAGAAGACCTCAAACGGGCCCGAAAAATCGAGCACTTCAGCGTCTGGATAGATATAAATGCCAATGTTCACTTTGTGCCCCTCAATCTCAAAAATCAGCGTGGAAGCAACTTCACCGTAAAGCCTTCCGGCTCTTCAGGCGGCTCAAAGTAAGCGGTGACTTTTCTGAAGACCGCTTCGGTATCGAACCTTGCCCGCTCCGGTTGCTCCTTGCGTCGCTGCTTTAACTGCTCGAGACAAACCTCATCACTGGCCTGAAGGTAATAGAGCAGGTGAGGAATGGCATGCGGCGAGCAGATGTTGCGGAACCAGTCCCGCTGCTTTCGGGTATTGCCAGGAAAGTCGAGAACCACATCGGCTCCGCTTAGAAGCATTTGCGCGACATGTGTTTTCAGCACCGCTTTCAGGCGAGCCGAATAATGCAGGTAGCCTTCGAAATCCTTGATCGTACCGGGATAGAGCGCGGCCAGCCATTCATCTTCTGAAATCAGAACCGCCTGACGCTCACGTGCGATTCTGGCAGCCAGCGTACTTTTACCAGCCCCCATCTTGCCACAGAAAAATATCAGGGTACCGCAGGAACTCATTGCTTTCTCCTCAGACAAGTGAGCAACGTCAGGGAAAACCTAAGTGGTCGATGACAACTTCAGTCCCAGAATGCCGGTAATGACCAGTAAAAGGCTAAATACTTTCATAACAGGTAGGGGTTCTTTGAAAAAGACCACTCCACAAATAACCGCACCGATCATACCAATGCCCACCCACACCGTGTAGGCAACACTCAGCGGCAGTGTGCGCATGGCAATGCCAAGACAATAAAAACTCGCCACCATGGCGGCGAGAGTAGCCAGTGAGGCCAGAGGTCGGGTAAACCCATCAGAAGCCTTGAGCCCCAGGGCCCAACCCACTTCAAGCAACCCTGCAATGAGAAGAATTAACCAGCTCATAACGACACCTGTCATGGGGTCGTCCCCGCCAGTGAATCCTCGCGCCGGGGTCGTCCCCGGAGAGTCCGGCAAAAATTAGCACAGCGCATTTCAAGTGGCAATTTTCCGGTCTTGAATAAGCCCAACAGCATAAGCCCGGTTTAAAGCCAGCGCCTGGCCTCAGCAATGACCGTTGCCATGCGTTTTTGCCTCTCCTTTTGCCGCCGGCCGCACAGGTACAGGGTCTCACTGACCGGGCGGGACAGCCGGTGGGCCCTGATCAGTTCTGGCCTTGCGAAGGCCGCCACAGCATGCGCCGGCAGTACGGTAAAACCTAGCCCTTTGCTCACCGGCTCCAGAATCAGACCAATCTGGTTCGAAAACCCGCTTTTCGGAAATTGTTCACCGTGCCGGAATTCAGGGTAGTTTTCACCCAGCAGCAGAGTCGCGTGATGCATTCCATCCGGATGGTCGATAAAACCAAGCATCATCAGGGTTTGCCAGTCAGGTGACTGAATCCGGGCCGGCGTAACGAGAATCAGCGACTCCTTGGCAAGCGGGGTACAACTGACCTCCGGCAAAACCGATTTCGATGTCATGAACCCGATATCCGCCCGTGACTCAGCGATGGCAGCCTCCACCTCCGTGTTGGGTGCAAAACGGTAATCAATGATGAGTTTGGGGTATCTGATCTGCAGCTCCAGAAGTTTGGAATAGAGCTTGAGCCCCACGCTCCCGGGAGACATCAGCCGAACCAGCCCCTCATCAGGCTTGTCTGCCCGTACCCTCTCCTCCAGATCCGACAGGGCTTGCAGAATACCCTGCGCATCGGAACGAAGTTTTTCTCCCGCGTCAGAAAGCCTGAACTTCTTGCCCTCTCTGACCAGTAACTCCACACCGAGCTGCTCTTCCAGCTTGCGCACGTGCTGGCTCACCCCCGACTGCGTCATATGCAGACGTTCCGCCGTGCGGGTGAAGTGTCCCACGTCAGCAAGCGTGCAGAAGGTACGTAGCCAGGCCGCATTTATCATTACGTTTTCCGATCATTTTAATTCAAAACCATAATTTTACGTGATCTACCTCTCACTGTAAGCTTTATTTCAAGTTCACTGAAGAGGGCAAGCTATGAGTAACGTGTATCCAAGAAACTTTTCACACATCGGCATTTCCGTGCCGGATCTGGAGCGAGCGGTGGAGTTCTACACCGAGGTCATGGGCTGGTATCTCATCATGGAGCCGACCGAAATCGAAGAAGATGATAGCGCCATTGGGGAAATGTGTACCGACGTCTTCGGACCAGGATGGGGAAGTTTTCGCATAGCCCACTTATCCACGGGTGACAGGATTGGCGTAGAGCTGTTTCAGTTCAGGAACCAGACAAATCCGGAAAACAACTTTGAGTACTGGAAAACCGGCGTCTTTCACTTCTGCGTTCAGGATCCCAACGTGGAGGAACTGGCAGAGCGGATCGTGGCGGCGGGTGGCAAGCGACGCATGGAGAAGCCACGCTACTACTATCCGGGCGAAAAACCCTACCGCATGATTTACATGGAAGACCCGTTTGGGAACATCGTGGAAATCTACAGTCACAGCTACGAGCTGATCTATAGCGAAGGCGCCTACTGAGTCACGGGTAGACGCAGTCGGGTGTCCCGACTTTAATCCGGCCTGAAGGCACTGAGCAAAGCCCACTTTGCGAAGTGCCAGAAGCCCAGAATGATAAGCAACGGAAACAGCAGGGTGTTGAGAAAAAATACCACGATCAGCTCAATGGCATCCTGCGTGGTTTCTTCCAGAGCGTTGGAGTAACGCTCCAGGTCAATCGCCGAGCTCGCTTTGCTTTTGACATCATCGACCCAGATTTTCAAGCGTTCCCAGGTACTGTCATCCGCATTGACGGAAGCAGGCATACCCCGTTCATCATTGATTGACTGCACCTGAGTGGATGCCTGGGTAATGCCCTGCTCAGCCTGCAAATGCCGCGCCTCCAGAAAGCTGGTGTACATCAGATCCGAGCCGATCAGGGCCAGTGGAATCATAAAGCGCAAGACCGCCAGGACCACAAACACCTTCCAGAGATAGCGCCTCCAGGCCGGCGGGGAACTGACAGAAATGGCGTGAGAGAGCGCCAGCCCCAGACCAAGCACGACCAGTATGATTGAGAAAGGCAGCCAACCGGACACTTCCAGCAGAACACTCTGAACGCCCAGCGCTACGGAACTGACCAGCATGAACTCGGAGAATCTTTCCACCAGATCATTCACCGGGTCCAGCACCTCGCCTGGTGTGAGTGTGACGCCCAATCCCGCAGGCGTCACGCTGACCTCGGTTCCCTGCGCGGTCGAGATCACCGCGTTCAGGGCTCTCGCCGCTCCGAAGGTCACCAGTGACCGTTTCAATGCCGAATTGACCGCCTCTTCGGCATCTTCGTCGAATGCGCCAGACAAGGCACCGGCGGCGATCAGCAGCACCCCCAGTAGCAGGTAAAAGAATTTTTTGTTGAAGTTAATTGTCATGACTGTTCCACGATGAAACCCGGAGAACCGTTAAAAACATCGCTGCAGTTCCTCCCGGGTCGCAAGCGGGTGTGAGACGATCCCTTCATTGAGTGCATCCGTGAACTGGTTGACCTCACTGAGGGGCAATCCGCTGGCTTCATAGTTCATGGGCTTGATGGTTTTGACGAGCTTAAAAGGTTGCTTTTCGTAGATCTGATACAACGTCAGTGGAGCCTGCATGCCTCTCGCCCAGGCCTTGATAAAATAGGCATCTTGTTTAGCCCCGTCATCCAGTGTGATCAGGCCATCATGCACATACGCCCATCGCTCCACATCTTCAGGAATTTGTGCGATGAAGGCCTGCCCGAGTAATACCGCCTCCTTCTGGGTTTCCGCCTCGAAGGCTTCAAGCTTACGGACACCTTCCTGATAATAGATAATCAGGGGAACCAGGAGCTCGTCCTCCTCAAGCCGGTTGCCGATCAGCACGCTGTGCGCCAGAATCAGACCCACCATTTTTCCGACTGTTTGTGTCAGCAAATTCAAGTCCTGATCAAAGTTGACACAGGCTAGGTCCACAAAACCCAGCGAATTTTAATTAGCCGAATGAGCATCTCATTCTCTTTTTCATAACAGGCGGCATCAGGCATATCCGATTCCTGATGGTTTAACCACCAGCGATAGAGTTCTTCGATTTCTTTCTTTGCTTCACGGTGTTTTTCGTCAGCGTCCCAGTCAATGTGATCGCTTAAAAGTTCTTCTTTTTCTACACAGTCTTTTAAAAGCTGAAAACTCGCATGTAGGAGCACAGAATCCTTATCTCTCCACCCATCATCTAGAGTGTCAATTTTCAGAATATTACTCGGCTCCATACCCTTCCTTTTTGCTGCTAAACCTACGAAGCCTATTTTGGGCCAGTTGGCTCGTGATAGCACTAAGGCGTTCTACAGGGGGCTACTACAACCTCAACGCCTGTGTGCTTCACATGCCGAGCACAGCAATACAGCCATGCTTTTCTATCTCCCTATTAGCCCAAGCAACGAGTTTATCGATCATGGCGGCAAGCTCGACTTTTCTCTCATCAAACTCTCGGCAGAAAGTTTTTTCAGTATCTGCGTATGCGAACCCTACTTTGCCCAACAGCTCTTCGAATTCACGTGCACCTCTTAACTGTGAAGATAGTTGCTCGAGATCATCGACAATTACTCGCCAAGCATCAGAGCCGGCATCATTCATATCATAATGATCGTAGTTTGGTATGCACTTTTTAAAGATCGGCTCAATTAAGCCGAAAATTTCCTCGTCGAAGAACAGGCAGCCATTCTGCCAATGCTTGCCTTCATACCTACCAGGACTCAGCTCAAAATACCCCGTCCCGTCAAGATCAGACTTGTCTACAAAGAATTGAATTTTATCCATGATAAAGTTTCGTATGACGTCGCGATAAACGACCGAGCAGGTTGTCCGGCACGGCTACCAAAGGAAGTCGTGGGGTGCTGCTTGCACTTTTTACGGCTTTTATACCACAATGTGGTACATTTTGGTACTTTTGAGGTGTTAAATGGCGAAGAATACCAGTATCACCCTTGGTGAACATTTTGAAGGCTTTATCGCCAATCAAATAAATAGCGGTCGATACGGCTCTGCAAGTGAAGTTATCCGCGCTGGATTGAGAATGCTTGAGAAAAGCGAAACTAAAACCGAGGCTCTTAGGCGCTTGCTTGAGGAAGGCGAGAAAAGTGGTATTGCTGAATACAGCTTCGATGCTTTTATAGAAGAGTTGAATGCTGACAGCTGATAATGAAGTCATTTTTGTTAACCAATGCAGCCAAAGCCGACCTTAGAGCTATCGCAATCTACACCCAAAAAGAATGGGGGAAAAACCAGCGGAATATTTACCTCAGGCAAATCGATGATGCCTTCCACACTCTTGGCGATAAGCCTTCGACTGGCCAGCCGTTTGATGAAATAAAGCCAGGCTATCGCAAGTACCCAATTGGTAGTCATATCATCTTCTACCACTCACGAAATCGAGATTGCATAGAGATTGTTCGCATCCTTCATAAGCGTATGGCCGCCGGCTTAAACCTGAAAGATCCATAACGCCGCCGACAGCGGACCGATTGAGCGGAGAATTTTGGGGTAAAGTGCGAAGCACCCCAAGAGGACGTAGCGATTCAGGGGCAGGCGCAGCGAACGAAGTGAGCTACGCGAGGCTGCTGCAATGTGTTAGCTTGTGTGCCATTATGTGTGACCATCTGTGTGAAGGAGCGTGTATTATGCCTACGAACCTATCAATTGACGATCAACTTCTCAATGAGGCTGTGAAAATAAGTGGGCTTAGAACAAAAAAAGATACAGTTAATCAAGCCCTTAAGGAGTTTGTCGATAGAAGACGACAGCTAGAAATAATAGCACTTTTTGGGAAACTCCCAGCGGATGATGGATACGACTATAAAGCGGGCCGTAAATGACAGGTGTACTTATAGATACCTGCATTTGGTCGCTTGCGCTGAGGGGGAAAATGCCTGATGAAGCGATGGTTTCAAGAGTTCTCGCTGCCTTAATCAACCAGCACAGAGCGATAATTATTGGCCCCATTCGTCAGGAAGTACTCTCTGGGTATAGTGAAAAATCAAAGTATGATCGGCTAAGAATTCATCTGTCTTTCTTTCCTAACGAGCCAGTTCTGGATATTGACTATGAAACCGCTGCGGAGTACTCAAATATTTGCAGGGCCAAAGGAGTGCAAGGCTCTCATATAGACTTCCTTATCTGCGCAGCAGCATCAAGAATGGGCATACCCATCTTCACTACAGATAAAGACTTCAATAACTACTCGAATTACCTGCCTATCACATTGTTCAAAACGAGCTAGTGCTGCGATAAACATTACGACCGAGCGGGTTGTTTTGGTTATAGTAGCGAAGCGTACCCAAAAGTAACCTGCGACCGACTGTCCGGTGGAGCGAGTTTCATCGCCTTGTTAGTAGCCATGTCCAGAGTTTAGTAGTGGTAACGACAGGAAATGATCGTCAAAGCTTTATCATCTACCGCATAAACCAAGCGGTTAGTCTCATCAATGCGTCTAGACCAAAAACCAGACAAGTTTTCTTTGAGTGGCTCAGGTTTGCCAATCCCTTCGAACGGCGCTCGTTTCGTGTCAGTTATCAGTTTGTTTATACGCTTGAGAGTCTTTCTATCCTGCCCTTGCCAATAAAGATAGTCGGCCCATGCTTCATCAGTCCAAGTGAGGAGCCGGTTACTCATCAATCAAGTCTCGCTCAACACCTTTTCCCGCTTTGAACTGCGCGATAGATCTTGCCAAATGCTCTGCATTAGCAGGTGACTTCAAGAGATGAACTGTTTCCATCAAGCTGTTGTAGTAGTCTAACGACATTACAACCGCGTCTTCAGAGTCTCGGCGAGTAATTACCGTTGCGCAGGCGTCATTTACGACACCATCTAACACTGCTTTAAGCCCATTTCGAGCATCTGTAAAGGATACGACTTTCATACCAAAACACCTGTACCATTAATAGCACAAGTTTACTCCAAAAAGAGAAACATGTACAGAATGTTGTTCATGTTATTTTTTGCTACTAACGGCGCCATAATGGGTGCCAAAGTGCCGGGCGATTTTTTGCAATCATGGCGCGTAGCGACAGCAAAAAATCGAACGGCGCTTTGGTGTCCCGCGCAGCGACCGAAGGGAGTGAAGCGAAATTCATGGCCTTGTTAGTTTTTAGATCATTCATTGACAGGGTCTATCGTCTCATCTACTACAACCTCAATCACACCATCGATGACCTCACTAGAAACGGTCCTCTTTTCATTCGCCTGCCTGTAACCATCTGGATCTCGTGTCTTCCAACCAGAAGTGGATTCACAAATTTCATGATATTTTTCTGGACTATCCGTCCGAATCTTCTGACAGTATGAAGAAGATGAGTCAAGCATCTTGCCCTCTGAATTGTGCGTTGCACATGCGGTAAGAGATAACATGGCAATAGCGGCGAATATTTTCTTCATAATTTTCCTATCAAACTATTTCAATTACTTGTTTTCAAAGGCAAAAAACTAACGCCCAGCTCAGCGAGCATGCGCACCGGAGCTGACTTTTGTGTGAGAATGCAGCGCAGCGAAATGACACAAAAGGCCGCGTAGGAGCGCATGTCCGCTGGAGCTGTTTGTTAGCAGTTGATTATTCCGGAGGTTCATCATCAAAACTACCCTCTACTCTAGCCTCACACGTTTCAAAACTTAGGATACCTTTTTCTTCTAGCTCTTCGAGCGCATCATATAGTTGATTGTAATCTCCTTCTGGAGTTACGTTTAATGCAAATTGGCTATCATTAAGACCTTCATAGCCTACATGCTCGGTACGAATTGATTCGATGGTGTTTATATTCTCTTCTTTGGATGTATCGCCAGTAAAAATGACTCGAAGAGTTTGGTGCCCGCTAGGCTTTATAAGTCGTTTTATTTCAGGCTTCAGGTCTTCACTCTCTGCTTCTGCATAAACGATATCATCGTAATTTAAGCCATAAGCGTAGAACGGTATGTTTTTGATTTGGTATTTGTTATTACCCAAATCATCAGCCCACATTGATTCTCCACCAATTGCCCAGTGGTGTGGTAGATCAATTCTTAGTTTTACGCTTTCTGGTTTACTCATATTTTTATGAATTCACTTTGCTAGTGCAACGGTCCCTGCAAACAATCGGGAAGAATCAGCTGGGCTAAGCTCACTGATATCACACCCGACCAAAGGTAAGAGACCATGCGAACCTATACCCAGCTGACTCTAAATCAAAGATATCAGATTTCTGCCGGTCTGAAGAATCTGGTGCCTCAAAACAAGATTGCTGAATCGATCGGCGTGCACCCCTCCACCATCTCC
>JAUIAZ010000095.1 GCA_030427465.1 Gammaproteobacteria bacterium
CCGCTCTGTTCTAGGCTGGCGGTGGTCCACCGGGTTGCGATAGTCAGCCACAAAATCCAGTGCCAGCTCGGGGTCGGCCCACTCCAGATTGCCGAAGCTCTGATTGCTTGGCCTGTCATCCGGGTAGACCGTGAATGAACCCTTGCTGAAGCGATATCGGAAGCCGCGCTCGTCTGTCCACTCCCCGTTCAAGTCCCGAAAGAAGGGGGTGTTTCTGCTCTTGGACAGTTTTCGGTAGATCTGTTTTTTACTTGGCGGCCCGGTCAGTTCCAGTTGCGTATCACTGGTCAGAACGGCCTCAAACTCTTCAGTTGTATCCAGTTTCGACGGCTCCAGAAAGTGTTCGAAGTAGGTCAGGTGGAGCCGGCTGTTTTTTAGCTCTGCCCTGCCGGAGGCAATTTTCTTGCGAACCAGACTATAGGAACCTGGATACAGGTCCGTGATTTCGAAGTCTCCATAGGACAGCTTCAGCTGGCGCGTAGCCTGATACTCGCGGGCTCTTGAATACCAGCTACCGGACAGGGCCCGATTGTTCAGAGCGGTATCGTCGTCATCCTTGCCGGTCTGGATGGTGGTGATTTCCAGAGACTCTTCGCGTTCCTGCACAGGAGGAGGCGCATAGCCAAAATGGGTAACCCCATTCTCGTCGACCCATTTATACAGCTTTTGTCCGCTGGCACTTGTCGCCATGAGAGAGAGTGGCAGGACGATACTTGCCAGAAGCAGGGGAGGAATCGCCTTTTTCCAGCCCTCCCTTCTGGTATCCTTGAAGCACCTGGCGAGGGGGCTGATCAATGAAGCGCTTAATCTGTGTTCTGTTTTTTTGGTGGGTAACATCTCAGCTTGCCCTGGCAAACTCCTACAAGTGGGTGGACGATCAGGGGAAGGTCCACTTCTCCCAGTCTCCTCCGGTTGAGGTCCAGAGGCAGGGTAATCTGCAGGAAATTCAACTCAATTCCACTCTCATCAGAGCGCGAAAAATTGATGGTCAGCTCTATTGCGGAACCCTTCGCATAACCCAGGGCAGCGCCGATTTGCTGACGTATCTAATTACTGTAAAAGCTCAGCTTCAAAATGCCAGGGAAAACCTGAAATATTTCAGTAAAGCCCCGCTGGATGGGCCTGACCAGCAAAAGCGGGTACACGAACACCAGTGCCTCGCGAACTGGGCAGAGAGTGAGTTGGCCACCTATCAGGAGGCGATAGATGAGTTCAGAGCAGAGTATCGCTCCTATCTTGAAGAGTCGCAGGCCGCGGCAGACTACGGGCAGCGTCATTGTCCCCAGGGCGAAAGCCTTCTGGTGGGAGAAGCAGCCCGGGAATGGGCTGCCTGTCATCAACGTGCAAAGAGTCTGGCTGATGTAGATCCGGACCGCCTGAAGCGCCTGCGCCGCCTTTTTACACCAGAGTGAGCCCGAAGCTAGACCTCTGAGCCAGCGATATCCCGGGCAAATTTCTCAATGCCCCGGCGAATCGGAAACTCGATGGCAGCTTTCAGAGCTCGACCGGCCATGGGCAGTGCCACCCTTGGCTCAAAGCGAATGCGATAGTCCAGTGCGCAGCCATCCGGTGTGTCACTGAAAACCATCGTTCCCTGATGATTTTTAAGCGGGCTGCCTCTGGAAATTACATAGACCATACGGTGACCAGGCAGGTACTCGGTAACGGTTTCCTCGAAGCTGGTGAAAGGTAGCGGAACCGGGCTCACCCTGCGGACAGAGCCTGTGCCCATCGCATGGGGCGTATCGCTGGGTTTGATCACGGTCATGGGAATGCCGGTGATTCGTCCGAAGCGCACGTGGTCACAAAGCGCATTGAAGACAGTTTCCCGGGGGGCCTTGAAGTGCTGCCTGATGATGATTTCTTCCATGAAGGGCTCCGTTTTTCCTAGTGCAGTTTAAGTCGGGGGCGAATAATGCGGTTGATGCGCGCCGAAAACATGATCAGTGCCGTGCGAATGTAGCCATGTAAGGCAATCTGGTGCAGGCGATACAGGGAGATGTAGACAAATCGCGCCACCTTACCTTCGATCATCATGGATTTGCCGCTGAGATTGCCCATCAGGCTGCCGACAGTGGAATAGCGGCTGAGAGAAACCAGCGAACCATGGTCCTGATAAAGGAAGTCAGCCAATTCACGCCCTTCCATTGTGGCCATGAGGTTTCTGAAAACGTGACTTGCCATCTGATGCGCAGACTGTGCGCGCGGGGGGACGAAAGAGCCATCCGGCTGTGGGCAGCGGGCGCAATCGCCGATCACAAAAACGCGTTCATCGGATACGCTTTGCAAGCTGGGGTGCACCAGAATCTGGTTCGTCGGGCTGGTTTCAAGGCCCTCTATCTGACTCAGGAAATCGGGGCCTTTGACACCGGCAGCCCAGACTTTGATATCCGCCTCAATGACGGAACCATCTGCCGTATGAAAGCCGGCTGAATCCACCTGTGTAATACGGGTTGAGGTTCTGACATCGATGCCGAGTTTTGCCAGTTCATTCACGACAGCTCGCGACAGGCGTTCAGGCAAGGCCGGAAGGATACGTGGGCCTGCCTCCAGAATACTCACTGCCAGATCGCCTGAATCCAGTTGCAGACCGTAAGCCTGTAGCAGCGCGGTGGTGTTGTGCAGTTCGGCCGCCAGTTCCACACCGGTTGCACCGGCACCGACAATGCCGATACGCAGTTTTTTGGGGCTGCCCAGGGAGGCCTGACTGCTGAGGCGCAGGAAGGTCTGAATCAGTTGCTTGTGGAAGCGGTCAGCTTCCTGCCGGCTGTCCAGGAAGGCACAGTGTTTGTCTGCCCCGGGAGTGCCGAAATCATTAGTCTGGCTGCCAATTGCCATGACCAGATAATCGTAGGTCAGCACACGTTCAGGCTGGATCTCTTCCCCGTTGGCTCCCAGCGTGGCGGCCAGAGTAATGTAGCGTTCATGCAGGCGGATGTCCTTGAGTGACCCCAGATGAAACCGGAAGTGATGGTAGTAGGCGTGCGCCCGGTAGCTGACTTCATCAATGCCGCTGTCGAGCGAACCGGTGGCAACTTCATGCAGCAGGGGTTTCCACAGGTGCGTCGGGTTGCGGTCCACCAGGTGGATCTCTGCCTGACCCTTGCGGCCCAGTTTGTTACCAAGCCGTGTGACCAGTTCCAACCCACCGGCACCGCCACCGACAACCACTATTCTTGGAATCGCCATAATTTGCTCCCTTTGATGGGGCGCGATTATAAGCCATTCAACCCCGGCTTGCCGAGCCTTGTGCCGGGGGACGAAGAAGCAGATAAGCATTCAGCAGCGCAATGCTTCCGAGAATGAACAGCCCCCCCAGCAGAGCCGAGCCGGGAGGCTGCTCACCCATTATCCACCAGACCCAGAGCGGGCCCATCACCGTCTCGATCATCAGGTAGAGACTGACTTCCGCAGAGGCCAGTTGCCGGGTACTGAGCATCAGCAGCAAAGAGGCCAGCGGCATCTGCACAAGGCCCATCACGCTAAGCCAGGCATACTGGGTCACCTCCAGGGCAAACGGCATGGCCCAGGGCAGGGCAAAGGCGGCAGTCATCAGGCCGCTGCCGGCAAGTATGGGCATTCTGGGTAGCAAAGGATGTTTCCGCAGCAGCGTCAGGGCCAGGCCGATAGAGGCGGCCAGCAACAGGGCATAAATATCGCCGACATTCAGGGTGAGGCTCAATTCCCCGGCAAACACAATCACTACTCCGGTGAGCGCTCCGGCGATGGCCAGTGCGGTATGCCACGGCAGTGCTTCGCCCAGCAGATAGCGTGAAAATATCGCAGAGAACAAGGGCGAACAGGAGAGAATGACAACGGCATTGGCGACGGCAGTATGGCTGATGGCCAGCACAAACAGACTCTGGCTGATGGCATAGAGCAGCATGATGAGACTGGCATCGCGCCAGGGAGTGTCGCGCAGAAAGGCCTGCCATTGCCGGTTCAGACAGGCCGCGAGAGTCAGGCTGATGAAAACCAGCAAGCCGCGCCAGAACAGCACATTCGCCGGACTGCTGTCCACGAGGCGCACCAGCAGTGCATCAAAACTGAGAATAAAAACACCGAGAACGGCAAGGCCCCGCCCGTTGCGCATCAGTAATCAATCGATTTTGAATTGGGAAATCAGCGTAACGAGTTTCTTTTCCAAAGCCAACAAGTCAGCACTCAGGCTGGCGGTTGCCGAGGCGTCATCTGCGGACAGGTTGGCGATTTCAGCAATTCGTTGAACGGTCTCACTGATTTCAGCCGCGGCTGTGCGCTGGTCACCGGCAATACTGCGCATGCTAGCATTCAGTGTGTTGATTTTGGCGACGCGTTCGGTGATGGTCTGAAGCAGTTCACTGGCATCGTTGACTTTACCCACACTGGTTTCTGCGGCCCGGTTCGCCCGGCCCATGACATCCACCGCGTCTTCTGCTTCCTGTTTCAGTTGGGCAATCATGCGCTCTATTTCTTCTGCCGATTCTGCGGTGCGGTTGGCCAATGCGCGCACTTCGTCAGCTACCACCGCAAAGCCCCGGCCGGTCTCGCCGGCTCGGGCGGCTTCGATGGCGGCGTTCAGGGCCAGCAGGTTGGTCTGTTCGGCAATACCTTTGATGACTCCCAGTACGGAGCCCACGGCCTGAATGCGCTCATCCAGGCTGGCAATCACTTTCGACGCTTCGGCAATTTCTCCGGAGAGCCCGGTAATCGCTTTAATGACCGCCTGGTTGGTCTTGCCACCTTCGCGTGCCGCAACGTCCGCTTCCTCGGAAGCCTCAGCCGTTTCCTGGGCGTGTGAACGGAAATCCTGAGAGGTGGCTTCCATTTCCAGAATGGCTGAAGCCATCATGTCCGTACCGCTTTGCTGCTCATTAACGGCTGTGGCGGTGGAGTCGGCGTGTCTGGCGATCTGCTCGGAAGAGTTGCTCACTTCCTTCATCGTGGAAGAGACCGCCTGCATGGACCGCTGAAACTGGTCGAGCATGTGGTTGAAGGCCTGGGTGGTGGCGCCGATCTCATCCTGATGCAGAATTCTGATGCGACGGGTGAGATCAGAATCTTTTTCGATCGATTGCATGGCCTGTTGCAGGCGCTTGATGCGGCGAATCACGAGATTGCGAATAAGAAATACCAGGACAGCCAGACCCACCGCAAAGACCACGGACATCATAATGCCCTGATGGATCAGACTGCCCGAGAGGTCTTTATAGATATCACTCAGATTAAAGGTCAGGCGAACGGCACCCAGAACGGTCCCTTCGGGTTCGACATGGCACTGCAGACAGTTGGTGCCATGATAGTCGGCCAGCGCCCGCATCGGCTTGAGCACGGTCAGATGCGGCTCTCCGTCAATCTGCCTTTCCTCCAGGATATCCTCACCGGCCAGTGCCCGTTCATCCAGGGCATCGGCAACGGACTCCCCAGCCATGCCCGGGCCGAATACTTTGTTGATCGCTTCACTTCGGATAACGCGGGCTTCGGTGACACCAGGCCGTGACAGCATTTTCGATTGCAGAGTGTCGCGGCTGTGCATACTGCCCGTGAGCATCAGCACGTTCAGGCTGTCAAAGTAGGAGAGGGCCGCGTCCTCTGCCTGTTGCTCAACGACCGACAGCACCTGGCGGCGTGAATCGGTGGCGGAGAGATACAGGGTGACGCCCAATACGGCTACGAAGCACAGAATCAACGTGAGATAGATTTTGTTTTCGAGAGACAAAGCCGGTGAACGCATTTCCTGTCGCCATGATTTAGATTTATTCCTAGTCTAGGACAGTTTTGGCGACCTATCTCACGGATTCACCGACTACATGCCTCTCAACCGATTTCAATCAGCACCTCGCCGGGTGTTACGCGATCCCCTTTGCTCACATGCACAGCCTTTACGACGCCATCGACACTGGTGTGCACCTCGGTTTCCATCTTCATGGCTTCGGCAATCAGGACGGCCTGGCCCGCTGTCACCGTGTCCCCAACCTTGACCAGTACATCAACGATATTACCTGGCATCGCGGTCGTCACATGGCCTGGCTCGGTCGCCCGCTGGCGCTTGCCACCCTTTTCCGCCACGAATTCATTCAACGACTCAAACTGGACTTCTTCAGGCATGCCATCCAGGGTCAGGTAGAGTTTGCGGCGACCGCCACCCACTTCACCGACACCGGTAATGGCCACTTCATAGGTTTCTCCGTGAACATCCAGCAGGAATTCGGAGGCGACAGCCTCCTGTGCCTTGGCCGGTGCTGCCTTGCCGATGGGCTCCAGCACTTCCGGCTGCAGCGACCCCTCTGAGCGTTGCTTGAGGAACTCGCGACCGAGGTCGGGGAACATGGCAAAGGTCAGGACATCCTCTTCGCTCTGCGCCAGGGTCCCGATGTCTTCTCGCAACTTGGCCAGTTCGGGTTGCAGCCGGTCCGCCGGGCGCTCCTCCATCGGGCTTTCATTGCCAATGGCCTTGCGCTGCAGGGCTTCATTGACCGCTGCTGGCGCCTTGCCATAGCCGCCTTGCAGATAGCGTTTCACCTCATTGGTGATGGTCTTGTAACGCTCACCGGAAAGCACGTTGTAGACCGCCTGGGTGCCGACGATCTGTGAAGTCGGAGTGACCAGTGGCGGATAGCCCAGGTCTTCTCTCACCCGGGGAATCTCCTCAAAGACCTCGCGGATGCGATCCAGGGCATTCTGTTCTTTCAGCTGATTAGCCAGGTTCGACATCATGCCGCCCGGCACCTGGTTGATCTGTACGGAAACGTCTTCGCGCGTGAACTCGCTTTCGAACTGGTGATACTTCTTGCGCACTTCGCGAAAGTAGTCGGCGATCTCGCCGAGTTTTTCCAGGTCCAGCCCGGTGTCCCAGTCAGTGCCTTTCAGCGCGGCGACCTGAGCTTCGGTGGCTGGGTGGCTGGTGCCATTGGCGAAGGCGGAAATGGCGGTATCGATCCGGTCGGCACCGGCTTCAATCGCCTTAAGCTGACACATGGCGGCGAGGCCCGCCGTGGCATGACTGTGAATCACCACATCCACGGAGACTTCCGCCTTGATGGCCTTGACCAGATCATAGGTGGCATAAGGCGTCAGCAAACCAGCCATATCCTTGATGGCAATCGAGTCCGCGCCCATGTTGACCAGATCGCGAGCCTGCTGACTGAACAGCTCCGGCGTGTGCACCGGGCTGGTGGTATAGCAGATGGTGCCCTGGGCATGCTTACCGGCTTTTTTGACCGCCTTCATCGCGGTTTCCAGATTGCGCAGATCATTCAGGGCGTCGAAAATCCGGAACACATCCATGCCATTGTGCGCGGCACGTGCCACAAAGGCTTCGACCACATCGTCTGCATAATGGCGGTAACCCAGCAGGTTCTGCCCACGCAAGAGCATCTGCAGGCGGGTCTTGGGCAGGGCCTCCCGCAGTTGGCGCAGCCGCTCCCAGGGGTCTTCCCGCAGGAAGCGTACACAGGCATCAAAAGTCGCACCACCCCAGACTTCCAGTGACCAGTAGCCAATGGCATCCAGCTTGTCGCAGATCGGCAGCATGTCCTCCGTCCGCAAGCGCGTGGCGATGAGGCTCTGGTGGGCATCTCGCAGGATCAGATCAGTAACTTGAATGGCTTTCATGAGAACTCTCCGAAATGATTACCAGCCGGCATGCGCTGCCAGGCTTGCGGCGACGGCCAGGGCTATCTCGCTGGGGTGTTTTTTGACCGAGTAATTCAGCAGCTCGGGATGCTGTGGCACAAAACTGGTGTTGAACTGGCCAGATCGAAAATCCGGATGCTGCAGGATCTGCTGGTAATAGGGCACCGTGGTGCGTATGCCATGTAAACGCATGTCGTCCAGAGCGCGCCGTCCCCGGTCGATGGCGTCCTCCCAGTTCAAGGCCCAGACAATCAATTTCAGGCACATGGAATCGTAGTAAGGGGGAATTTCGTAGCCGGTGTAAATGGCCGTATCCACGCGAACGCCCGGGCCACCGGGGGCGTAGTAATGGGTGATGCGTCCGAAGCTGGGCAGGAAGTCATTCTTCGGATCTTCGGCATTGATCCGGAACTGCAGTGCAAAGCCCCGAAACTGGATGTCGCTCTGTTGATAACTGAGTGGCAGACCAGCTGCGACGCGCAGTTGTTCACGTACGACATCAACCCCGGTGATCTGCTCGGTGATGGTGTGCTCCACCTGAACCCGAGTGTTCATCTCCATGAAGTAAACCTCTTTCCCGGTCAGCAGGAACTCCACGGTGCCGGCATTTTCATAATCCACGGCCTTGGCAGCGCGCACGGCCAGTTCACCAATGTAGTGACGCTGCTCATTGGAAAGCTGAGGGCTGGGTGCGATTTCGATCAGCTTCTGATTACGGCGCTGCACGGAACAGTCGCGTTCGAACAGATGGATCACATTGCCATGAGAGTCTGCCAGAATCTGTACTTCAATGTGCTTGGGGTCGACGATACACTTTTCCAGAAAGACCTCGGCCGAACCAAAGGCTTTGGTGGCTTCCGAGATGACCCGTGGGTACTGCTGTTTCAGATCGCTGGCCGAGTCGCAGCGGCGAATGCCGCGACCGCCTCCACCACTGGTTGCCTTGATCATCACCGGGTAGCCGATGCTTTCAGCCAGTGACAGGGCCTCCTCCAGGTTAGCGAGGTTGCCTTCGGAGCCCGGTGTAATGGGTACGCCGGCTTCGCGCATGCTGTCGCGGGCAGCGGTCTTGTCACCCATGCGGTCGATGACACTGGCTTTGGGGCCAACAAAGGTCACGCCCGCCCTCTCGCAGAGTTCGGCGAAGCGCGCATTTTCAGAAAGGAAGCCGTAGCCAGGGTGAATGGCATCACAGCCGGTTTCAGTGGCGAGATTGACGATGCGCTGAGGGTCGAGGTAACCCGCAAGTGGGTCATCTCCCAGCGAATAGGCTTCGTCAGCACGTTTGACATGCAGGGCATAACGGTCAGCTTCTGTGTAGATGGCGACCGAACGGATACCCATTTCCGCGCAGGCCCGGATGATCCGGACGGCAATTTCCCCACGATTGGCGATCAGTACTTTCTTCAGCATGCGCATTCTCCGGTGCATGGCATCCATGCAAGAATAGCTGTTCGTAACAGGATATGTTACTTAAAAAAAAGCAGGGTAAACGGTTCGATATTACAGGGGGAATCATGCAGGTTAAAGCGTATGCGGCACAGTCGGCTGGGGGGGAATTGGCGCCTTTTGATTATGAGTTAGGCGCGATCCAGAGCGGCGATGTGGATATTGAAGTGGCTTATTGCGGGATGTGTCACAGCGACCTGAGCATGCTGGACAACGAGTGGGGTGCCAGTGAGTATCCCATCGTACCCGGTCATGAGGTGGTCGGGCAGATTGTCGCGGTGGGGGATAACGTGACCCATTTGAAGCCGGGTGACCGGGTCGGTTTAGGATGGCATGCCGGGTACTGCGGTGCCTGCGAGAGCTGCCTGGGTGGCGATCACAACCTGTGTGCCGATGCCCAGGGAACCATCGTCGGCAGACATGGCGGTTTTGCCAGTCATGTTCGGGCTCAGGCGACCAGTGTGGTCAAATTACCCGACGGTCTCGATCTGGCAAAAGCGGGCCCGCTCTTCTGTGGCGGGGTGACCGTGTATAACCCCCTGAAGCAGTTCGGTATTGAGCCGACGGCGCGTGTCGGTGTGATTGGCATCGGTGGTCTGGGGCACCTGGCGCTTCAGTTTCTGCGTGCCTGGGGTTGCGAAGTGACCGCTTTTACCTCTTCAGCGTCCAAGCACGAGGAGGCCTTGACGCTGGGTGCTCATGACACATTGAACAGCCGCGACAGCGAAGCGCTGGCGGCTGCCGCCGGACGTTTCGATCTCCTGCTTTCCACGGTCAATGTCAGCCTTGACTGGCCGAGCTATTTACAGACGCTCCGCCCGAAGGGCCGCCTGCATCTGGTCGGTGCGACCCTGGAGCCACTGTCGATACCTGTGTTCAGTCTGCTTCCTGCCCAAAGATCAGTATCGGCTTCTCCGGTGGGCAGCCCGGCGACCATCGCACAGATGCTGGATTTCGCGGCCAGACATGACATTCTGCCCCAGGTTGAGGAGTTCCCCATCGAACAGGTAAATGAAGCCATTCAGCACCTGCGTGATGGCAAGGCCCGTTATCGGGTGGTACTCAAAGTCGGGGGATAGGGCCTCGCCAAGCACGCCTTCAACGGGGCAGCCCCGCTACTCGTGAATGGCAAACACTTCGGCGTCATCACCGGAATGCGGGATCAGGTAGGAGGCAAAGCGTGCGCGTTTTCCTTCTACCTCCATCCCTGGCACGTTTTCGCCAGCCGGCATGCCAGGAACAGCCAAACCTCTGGCGTTCGGTTTTTCTTCCAGGAAACGACGGATGTCCCCGGCCGGCACGTGGCCTTCAAACAGGTAGCCCTCATAGAAGGCCGTATGGCAGGAAGCCAGTTTGGGGGGCAGTCCAGCTTCCCGCTTGATCTGATTCATGTCGTCGCTGTCGTGCCGAACCACCTTGAAGCCAGCATCTTCCATGCGGTCTGCCCATTCCCCGCAGCAGCCACAACTGGCTGATTTGTAGACCTCCAGGGTTTCGGCGCTGGCGGTGTGACTTACACCGAGACTCATCAGAACTGCAAACAACAATGCTCTCAGGGCCATGATCTTTACTCCACATGCAATCATTATCTTTTTAGTATGGCCCAGGCGCGGCCATCATTTGATTACAGATTGGCCAGACCGTACGGAATGGGTCGTGAGTGTTGGAGATTCTCAAAGAATACCCGGCACCAGCCACCAACTTCTTTTCTTGTAGTCTGCCCATTCCGGATAGCGGGACATGCTGGCTTCCTTCATGACCATATTTACAGCGAACAGTCCGAGCCAGACCCAGGCCAGGACAATGACTGGCAGCCAGTGCCAGACCAGCAGGGCGAAACTCCCATAGATCATGATCTCACCTAGATAATTCGGGTGACGCACATAGCGGTGCATGCCGTCTGTGATGAGTCCGCGCTTTACGCGCAAGGTGAAATACTTCTGGGCATCAGCGGCAATCATGATCACACAGCCGATCACACAGACACTGATACAAAGGGCATACCAGGCTGCATCCGGCAGGGGATAGTGCGGTTGCGAAATGCCGGAGATCAGTAGCCAGCCGAACAGCCAATAAGGCCCAAGTACGAACAGAAAGGCGTTGATTCCAGCGACGATGGTAATGCGCTTCTGCCAGTTGGGGTCCGGAAATGCCAGGTCCTTGATCAGCCAGACAACGCCATAACTGCCATGCAGCGCCAGATAGATCCAGGCCGCGGTAGAGGTATTCTGATACCAGGCCATCAACAGGCCCAGAAAGATAAAAGTGCCCGCCTTCTGGAAATTGACGACCCAGGCAAATTTCCAGGGGCGTGGGCCACCCAGACAATCCTGCGACAGGTAGTTGCTGATGGCTCTCATCTTCACGGCCCAGCGGGGTGCGGCGGTTGCCTCCGGGGC
>JAUIAZ010000096.1 GCA_030427465.1 Gammaproteobacteria bacterium
CGTGTTTATTCCCAGTGCTGGCGAACACACGCTCAACGTGTGGATGCGTGAGTCGGGCATGGTGGTTGATCGTATTGTGGTGACGCCCTCGGCGAGCTATGTGCCCAGTGGTGTTGGCCCAGCCGAAAGCTCTCAGGGTGGGGGCGGCCCGAGTGGTGACCTGAGCTGGCAAGTGTTGGTGGATCAGTGGGTACTCACCGGTAATACGCTGACTTTCGAAGCGCAGGTCGATGGCGGCAATCCCGCCCCGTTGCTGAGCGGGGACGTACCCGGATTGCCGGGCTCGCCAATCTGGACGGACCTGGGAGACGGTCGTTTGAGTTTCAGTTGGTCAGCGACCTCTGGCAGTGAAGGCAACTATGTGGCGACGTTGACGGCAGAAGACGCAGTGACGGCAGAGATCGTTACGACCAATGTTCCGCTACGTGTACTGGCGACAGATGATGACCAGCTGATCCTTCAGGCAGCCTCTTCAGATGGCAAGGTGGTGGTTGAAGGAGAGTCCTTTCAGCTGGGAGCGGCGGCTTCCGGACATCAGTGGGTTCTGACTGCGGATGGTATCGCTTCGGGTGACAACCTGTTACTGGCCAGCCCGGATAACGGCACACAGTTCAGCAGCAATATAGAGACTGATGCGCCACGTGTTGATTTTTCAATCCAGTTTGAAACAGCCGGCACCTATCACCTGTGGGTTCGAGGTCGGGCTTCCGATGCCCAGTCGGACACGGTACATGCCGGTCTTAATGGGCAGGTGCAGGCTTCAGCCACTGCAATCACCGGTTTTACAACGGACGGCTCTCTGAGCTGGGCTGATACTCTGGGGGCCGGGGGACGAGCGCAAATAACCGTGCCTGAGGCCGGTGTACATAGTGTGACGTTCTGGATGGCCGAAGACGGTTTCGCGTTGGATAAATTCATGCTCACCACCGATGCTGGCTTTGTACCGGTGCACAACGGCCCGTCAGCAACTGCTGCTGGCACCTTGCCTCAATACCCAATTGTTGTGGGTAGCCAGGTCAGTGTCTGGGAGCTGGATGAGGATCCGGCTTTTGGTCTCGCCAGTGATGCACTGGGTCTGAATGACCTGAGCTGTTCCGCCTGCCCGTCATCAAGCGCGGGGCTTGTTGGAGGCGCTTTCGCTTTTGCGGGTAGCCACTATTTGAGCGGCTCCAGTGCTTTGCTGGGGCCCTCAGGCTCGGCTGGATTCAGTTGGGAACTCCGTCTGCGGATGACGTCCAGCTGTGGAGCAGAGCAGGGGATCATGGCGCGACAGGACGGCAGTTCCAGTATGTCCGCCGTGCTGAGCTGTTCTGGCGGTAAAGCCTCTGTCAGCCTTGTGGATACAGTAGGTAACGTGAGCAGTTCACTTCAGACCGTCAGTGATATTGATGACGGTGCCTGGCATCATCTGGTTCTGGTTCGCGACCAGCAGTTTGGCCGGACAGCATTGTATCTGAATGGCCTGCTTGAAGCGGAAGTTTTGGATACCCTGGCGGGTGGCTTCGACGATAGCGGGGCAACTCTGACGCTGGGGCGTGCCGACACGGCATCTGGCCTGCGCTATTTCACCGGAATGCTGGACGCCGTCGCGGTACATCAGCGCGCCCTGCGATCCGATGAGGTGGCGCAGGGGGCGCAAGCTGTATCCCGTGGATTATTGCGTGGTGCCTGGGCCTGTGACACGCCGGTGAGAGTCATGCCACTGGGTGACAGTATCACGGCAGGCAGTAATACCGCTGGCACTAGCATCTATGGCACCTACCGTAAAACCCTTTACAGCCTGTTAACCACCTCCGGGTACAGTGTTGATTTCGTCGGCAGCCAGACCAGCCGCCATGGCGATGATCCGGATGTCAATCATGAAGGCTGGCCAGGTTATCTCGTGGAAAACATCCGTGCTCGAATTAACGAAGGGCTGCTCGACATGAATGATCCAGATCTAATTCTTCTTCATATTGGAACCAACTCGGTGGAAACGGCACCCACTAAGCTCCCAAATCTTCTGAATACGCTGCACACACGGGAGAGCGATGTACCCAAAATTGTGGCCAAAGTCGTGGACCGGCAGATCAGTCATCCGGAAACGCTGGCTTACAACTCAGTGGTAGAAAGTGAGGTGAATTCGCGGATATCCAGTGGCCAGCGTTTCTATCTGGTCGACATGGAGAACATCACCGATCAGCCCAATGACTACCTGGATAATCTCCACGTCAATGATACCGGTGCCGACAAAATGGCGGTGGTTTGGTTTGATCGCTTGACCGAGGTATTGCCCCGGTGCCGACCGGCGTCCCCTCACCTAGAGGCGCCCGTGGCCATTATAAGTGGGAGTGTGGGGTCAGCCTTGCGCTACCTGCCCTCGGTTCTGGGTCATCCTATCGGAACCTTTAGTAAAGAGAGCGGGCCAGGCGCTGTGCAGGTGAATGCGGAAACCGGCGAAATTTACTGGGCCAGCCCAACCTCAGGAGTTCATACGGTAGAGGTTCGCGTAGAAAACAGCTCGGGCAACCACACAAGAAGTTTTACTGTAAACATTGCGCCATAGCTGAGTTGGGGTGCAATGGCAGTTGTAGGGCTGAGGCTAAAACTAAAGCCTGCAATGAAGGTGAGTCTCACATTGGCGACAAACGACAGATGATCTGCTGTTTAAGTAGATCTGCCAAAGCATGCTGTCGAGCACCAAGTAAGCATTCAAGAGTGATTGGGTGAGCTGAGTTGCTTAATTAAAAGACGCCAAGTGAAAGCGCATACAAAGCACAGTAATGGTGTGTTTTTCTCCGCATGTTTGTGTCGAATAGTCAAGGGCTTTCGCCCTTGAATGTGTGCGCTGATTCACGGTTATTACATTCAATCCGGGGTTTAAGGCTCGAAATTTATCAGCTACAACCGCGCCCTGTTTTACTGCACCGTATTTTGTTCGAGCTGTAGATTGTGGCACTTAGTTTGCATCTGTTAAAAAGTGCCATGAGCAGACCCCCGATTTTCAGTTAAGGAGAAACTTTGTGAAAAAGGTCCTACAGTTTTGTTTATTTTCCATTCTCAGCTGCCACTCTATGGCAGATATTCTTTTCAGGGGGGATTTTGAATCAGGGCGAATATACCCACTGTCTTCAGGTACGACTGATAGCTTCTATTATGCGGCATTTGCACCAGGTTGTGCATTCAGCAACAAAGACTACTCTTCGTCGAATGACAATAGGGTCGTGACCAATCCTACACGATACGGTAACTACGCAAACGCACAAACCATTCATTTTGACTGTGACTACCGTCCCCTAAACAACGATAAGTATCAAAAACCGCGTCAGGAAAACAAGGTTATGCCGAGATCGTTAAAGGTTTCTCAAGGTAAAGAGTACTGGATTGCATTCTCCGTACTGCTGCCAGGCAACTGGATTTTTGACTACGATGGAAACCCGGACAACCTCTTTCAGATTTTTAAGGAGAAAACGTCACTAACGTCTTCACCTCGAGACTCTGGTCCGGCCCCGATTAGCCTAACGGCGGTTGGTGATGAGTATAGACTGGGCATACGCGATAGACATGACTCCAATGGAAACCCGATTTCAGATAAGCGTATACAATGGAAAATTAACCGCGGCGAATGGCAGGATATCGTCATCAATATGAGGCCGTGCAGAAAAGGTCTGGGGTCCTGCAATGGCTTTGTAAAGGTTTATCTGGGTAATACCGAAAGAAGAAGTAAGGGTATACACCGGAATCCCATATACACGGATACTGGATACAACACAGAATCAGACTTGCATACAATTGCTGTTAACCTCTATAAGCATAGTTGGCATTGCAATTCCTCGTTCACGATAAATGGGGTTAAATATTCAAGGGCAAACTATGAGAAGTGTATGAAAAACACCAATCCGACTCGAGATAAAGGCTCAAGAACAGTATTCTTTGATGAGTTGGTCGTTTCAAATGGCCGTGGTTCCATCAACGAAGTGGCGCCATATTTTGGCGGTTGTAGTGGGTCATGCTCTTCCGGAGGCACGTCTGCCAATGAAACAGATGACAGTGCCTTTAATCCCCTGCCACCTAGAAAACCGGAAATACGATAAAGCCTGATTGGCATCGCCTGCTGTATGTAAATTCTTGTCGGTATGACTGTCTGTGTCATACCGACAATCAGTTAGAATTTCCCCTATCCATACACGCGACATCGATCGACAATCTGAGACTTGGCTCTAGCGTGTGTACTTTGCCAGCAAAGGCATCCGTGTAAAAATCAACTGATGAACCAGAATCGGGCCAACCAGTCCGGCGATCATGAGTAGCGGGAAATAGATTAAAAAATTCGTACCGTTCCAGGTGAAAAGCTTGAACATCACACCTTTCATGAGGCCGATCGCCAGGGTGTTCATGAGGTATATCGTAAAGCTGTAACTACCAATATAAATAAGGTATTGGCTGGTTTTTCCTCTAAGAAACTGTACGGCACCCAGAAAGAAGGGAATGGCGAACAGACTCGTCAGGCCTTTCGTAAAGGCCTTGCGAAGTTCCTCTGCCGAGATATAGGCGGCCAGAAAAAGAATCAGGAATAACCAAACGTAGCGCCTGCAGAAACTCAGCACGGTTTCGTAGTGAAGTACGCTGAGTGCGCCAAGGGCGAACCACAGCAGGTATTCGGCCATAGCATCGACCATGAATGTAGCCGGAAGCTGAGAATAAATATCATAGATATGAATGAAAACAGCGAATAACAACAGACCAACCACATTCTGCCTGAACAGAATGAGTAGCAGCGGAACCAGCAGGTAGAATTCGAAAAGTACGTAGATGTACCACAAAGAACCTCCAGGGCTGTGATATGGAGTGACCAAAAGAGAATAGTAGCTGTCTGCGACATCAGTCGTCGGATTATCAACGTGGATAAATTGGCTTGCGATCAGCTTGCCGAAAATAATTACAGACCCGAAAATAAGAAAGCCGGGAATCAACCTGAAACCCTTCTTCCTCGACCATTTCAGATACTCTTGGCCTGAAGAAACGGGTTTGTAGCTAGCTTTGAAAACTGCACCGGAAACAAACATGAACAAAGGCATATGGAAGCTGTATATGAACTTTTTCAATATTAAAAACCACTCGTTCCCAGCCGGTGGATTTTTGGCGACGATATGTCCCAAGACTACTAAAATAATCGCCACGCCGGTTATCAGATCCAGTTCGACAAGCCTTCGTTTCATGTCTCGATTTCCTTGGTGTTTAAAGGTTTGTTTCATTTCTGGAGGCGTTGCGAAAGCTTAAACACACCTAACCCGAGATTTCTGTGTAATTGTCATGGATCCGGTCTATGCCTAGGCCCATTATACGGCATAGACCGAATCTTTTCTCCAAACTGTCAGGGGACTACTAGGCTATAGGACTGAGTATCGCTTCCGGCGGTATTTGTCACGCTAATCTGGATGGTGTGGGTTCCAGAATTTGGCGACGACCAACGCAATTCGCCCGTTTCCGTGTTCAAGGTAACGCCTACGGGAGCGCTGTCCAGCGTAAAACTGCCAATGGGGTGTCCCAGGACTTCAACGGTGTAGGACCAAGGTACACCGCTGGTCGCGGCGAGTGTACCCGGATCGGTCAGCATGGGTGAAGCGGCCACACAGCGCGGCAGCAGGTCTACCAGCGCATCGAACCAGACGCTCGCCATCTTGTCAGCACCGTCACTGTTGATATGCACCTCATCCAGATAGTCATTGGGCTGATCAGTGACGCTCTCCATATCAACCAGAGTAAAACGCTCGCCGCCTGATATTCGCGAATTTACTTCAGACTCCACTACCGAGTTATAGATCAGGGTTTCCGGGTCACTGGTCCGCCTGTCAATGATTTTAGCCACGACTTTGGCCGTCAGGGGCTCTCTGGTGGTGAGCGTTGTCAGCAGGCTCGGGATTCTGGCCGGCGCAGTTTCCACTGAGTTCGTACCAATATGCAGTAGAATGATGTCCGGCTGATTCATATCAATCAGGCCTTCATTGATACGAGCACGCAAGTTTTCAACAAGGTAGCCTGGCCAGCCCTCGTGGTTTAAGTCGGGATCCCCCGGCTGAAGACTGGTTCTGCTTCCCACAAAATCAATGCTATAGCCACTGGCCTCGAGCAGCGTGTAAAGCGTCGGGCGATAGGTGCCATAGAGATCAGTCAGGCCAGAGTTATTGCCAGCCGTGATACTGTCACCCATTGGCATAATGCGAACAGGTGACTTGCAGCTATAGAGGTCGCCGACCAGCCCCTGAGTCAGTGACTGGGCCTGACGCTGGATCTCAGGTGTGCTCAGGCTACGGTTGTGAAACACAACATCATCCACAATCGCGTTGGTGAAGCTATCGCCGGAGCCAAAATCCGCAAAGCCGATGAAAAGGTCGGCATCCGAATCGCTGAAGCCGCCCGCAAAAGTCGCGGAAGTGCTGCCTTCGAGCGCGCCATCGACATAAAGGCGCAGTTCGTCGTAGTCGGCATCATAGACCAGGTGCACCGTATGCCAGTCGCCATCGTCAATCGCGGTTGTCGACGTGATGGGGCTTGCCGCATTTCCAGCTGCATCCGTTACCTGCGCCTTGGCTACCCCACCATCACAGCCTAGGGCCAGATTCAGTGCACTTGCGCCACCCTGTCGAGCGACAATACCTTCTTCGCCGCCGCAGGTGGCTGCAAAGCGTGTCCGTAACTCGACGCTGAAACCTTGGCCGTTGGCGACATTGAGCTCGCTGGCATTCGTCAGGCTGAATGATTGACCACCGCCAAAGGCTGCGGCGTTGCCACTGAAGCCCGTTGTCGCAGCTGGACAAAGCGCGCAGGTCAGATCAGTACCCAAGATGGCGTCCGTCGCTGTTCCCAGGCTGGGATCCTCTTCGAAGTTCCAGGCAAAGATCTGACCGTCAGGTCCGGTAACCAGTGTTGTTGAGGGGCCAGAAGTATTGGCAGAAGGTCCATTCAGTACCGGAACAAAGCTGGCATCTTCAGTCAGCAGGAACTTATCAATAGAAAAGCTGTCCTCCCGCATCCAGACGGAAATCGTATGTACCCCCGGTGAGGGGATAGTCAGCGTCGCGGGGTTCACGCTGAACTGGAGGTCGTTTGCCCAGCTAAGCTGTCCATCCAGAGTAAAGCCGGACAGAGAGCGTGTCGTTACTTGACCGTCAACGCCTAGGTGGACGGAGTCAGATCCGGAGTCAACGGCTATACCCCGCACCCAGACATAATAGGTGCCGGCTGTGTCGAAATTCACCAGATAATCCAGTCTGGGAGAACGCGACAATATGTCGTCATCCCCGTTGATACTGGTGTTCAGTTCAGGCAAAGCCTGAAGGACTTCACCACCAGCTGCACTAACATTGGTGACAGTCTGCCAGGTGTGACCTAGAGCGCCGGTCGTGCTGGTAAAGGGGGCTTCCGCTTCAGCGACGACCATGCCATCGGGATTATCCGCTTGCTGGATAATCGCATCCGAGTCGCTCGGCACGATACGGATGGTGAAGGTCTGGCTGTCCGTCAGAGCCTCATCCAGTGGGTCGGTGACTATCACAGTGAGGGGGAATTCACCGCTGGTCGCCGCGGGGACCGTCCAGTTAAGATTCAGTATGCTTCCAGACTGGTTTAGGGTTGGCGAGCCGGGCAGAGAAGAAACATCCAGCACAAACGCTGGCGCCACGCCGTCGGCATCTGTCGCCGTAATATCCAGGTCGACCGTGTCTCCAGGGAAGGCATAGATGTCCACGAGGGTGCTCAGCGCAGGGCCCGAGTTACTGCTGCCGGGGTCAGTTATGGGCGTTTCGGTCGGGCCTTCACCCGCTGGAGAAACGGCCGCTTCCGGTGTAATCAGTATACGATCCGCGATAAAGCCGGACTCCCGCATCCAGAGGTTCAATGTGTGCAGTCCGGGTTCATCGATCGTCACCCGAATTCGCTGTCCGGTGTTGAACTGGCGGTTGGACCAGGTCCAGTCACCGGTGGCAGGTACCCGCAACTGCTCGCCAGTGCTGACGGCAACACCATCAAGGCCGACATGCAGCGTATCGCGGCCACCATTGGCCGCGAAGCCCCTGACCCAGACATAGTGAGTTCCGGTCTGGGTGAAATTGATGGCGTAGTCCAGACGCGCACTGTCTGTGGCGTAGTCCGTGGGGAAGGCGACACCGGCAGCCGGTGGGACCTGCATGGCACCGTCAGCAACAAACCCGGCCGGGCTGGTCACCAATTCCCAGACGTAGTCGTCGTAGGACCGACCGCGGGAGGTGTAGTTTTCTGCTTCAATGATGATGCTGGAATCACCGTCCGTCGGCTGTGTCACGGGTGGGAAATTGCCCACCGTAAATGTCGCTTCGGCGATATCGCTGTCGATCAGACCCTCGAGAATACCGATGGCACGAATCGTCACGTTGCTGGTGACATCAAAGGGACCGGTGTAGAGGGTGCTGCTGGCGCTTGGTGTACTGCCATCCAGCGTATAGTAAATTTCCGTGTCGACCGTGGTCGAGGTGATCGTGACCGGTGTGCCGCCAACATAGTGTCCGCTGGCCGGGGTGATCACCGGTGTTTCAACCGTGGCAAAGCCGGTTTCTGCGGGGCCATCGCCAGTTGGCACGTAGGCGGGATTGGTGGTCAGCAGAATGCGATCAGCGAGGTAGCGGACTTCGCGCATCCAGATATTCAGAGTGTGTACACCCGAAGAGGGGATGTTCACCTGCAGAGGAGAGCCACTGCCCTGCTTGTTGTTGACCCAGGTCCAAGCCCCCTGGTCGGCGGGGGGAACACGCAGAATTTCATCGGCGCCAATGGCTGCGCCATTGAGGCCGATGTAAGCCGTATCGGCAGCACCGTTCTGGGCGTAGGAGCGAATCCAGATGTAGTGAACGCCGCTACGGTTAAACCGAATGCGATAATCTATACGAGCTGAATCATCAACATAGCCAGTCGGGTAGGCCACTGAGGCGCCAGAGGGTACCTGCATGGCGCCATCGGCTACAAAGCCTGCCGGGCTGGTCACCTCCTCCCATTCGAAGTCGTCAAAAGCAGCTTCTTTGGTGGTGTAGTTCTCGGCTTCGATCACAATCATGCCGTCGGCATCACCCGGTTGAACCACGATCAGGTCATCTGTCACATTGTACTGGGCCAGGGTGACCGGACTGGTATTGAGCTCATCCAAGCGCGCGATTGCCTGAATCTCAGTGGTGCTCGTGATGGTGATGGGGCCAGTGTACAGTGTCGAAGCCAGTGTCGGCGTGCTGCCGTCAGTGGTGTAGTAAATGTCAGCGCCAGCAGTGGTGGTGCTGAGGGTGACCAGTGTACCGGAACTGTAGTTTCCCGAATCCGGGCTAAAGATAGGGGCTTCTGTTACGGGGGCGAAGGCCGCATTGCTTGTAATGATCAGGCGATCAACAATAAAGCCAGGCTCGCGCATCCATAAGTTCAGTGTATGAATGCCGGCTTCGGCAACGTCAATTCGTATTCGTTCACCAGTACCCAGTTGCGTATTCGACCAGGCCCAATCACCACGGCGAGAAGCTCTAAGGGTTTCCCCTGTCGGGACAGCCTGGCCATCGAGACCGACGTGCACTGTATCGGAGGAACCGTTTGCGGCATAGGCTCTGACCCATACAAAGTATGTTCCGGCATCCAGAAAATTGAAGCGAAAATCGAGCCTGGCGCTGTCTATGGTGTAGTCAGTGGGAAAGGAAACTGAGGCGGTGGTCGGAATCTGCATGGCTCCGTCGCCCAGGAAGCCGGCAGGCACTGTGACTTCTTCCCACTCTGCGTTATCAAAAGAATCGTCACGGCTGGTGTAGTCTTCCGCTTCTACAAGACGTTCTTCGCCCAGTCTGATGTCTAAAGCTGGGGGTGGTCTGATGACCACTTCCGTCTGTGCAAACTCACTGTCAGTGAATCCGTCAAGTACCGCAAAAGCGGTCAGGGTGGTCGTTTCGGTCAGCGTGATAGTGCCGGTGTATTCTTCAGAGGCCGCAGTAGGGTTGGAGCCGTCTCGGGTAAAAAAGATGGTGGCGCCGGCTGTTGTGGTACTGATGGTGACCCGCTGGGAAAGGGCTTCTGTAGGCTCCGCCAGCAAGTTGAAAACGGGGGTGACCACCTGCTCGGGCACAGGTGGGGGGTCTATGCCACCACCGCCATCATCGATGTCCTCTCCCGCCACCCGGTCAAAGCTCACACCCGGAGGCGAGCAGGCAGCAATGCCCAGTGCCAGTAGTCCTGCGAACAATATCTGCAGGAAGCGCAGGAGCAATGAAGTGCCGGCGCTGGTGACGACAGGGGGGAAGACCATTTCTGTACCTCAACTCGTGTTAAGCGGTTAACCAAGTGGCTGACGCAGGGGGACTATGTTACATTCAATAGACCCTTGGGCGCTTGTTGTCACGCCATTGATTTGCAAATTTTGTCAATTCTTTACAATGCCAGCTCGCCCTGACGTAAATAATCGTGAATTACGCTTATGACTGTGACCAAACAGGCTAACAAGGCGCTTTCGAAAGCCGAAGGTTCGGCCATCGACAAGTATCGTTCTCTCATCATCGGTAATGATTCCCTGGGTTTTCTGATCAAGTACGAACTGATCATGTTGTTCAGCTCGTGGGTTCCCGGGGCCTTGGGGCTTTTTTTGCGGAAGACACTCTACCCAATGCTACTGGGAAGCTGTGGTCGTGGCGTGGTATTTGGTGCGAATGTCAGCCTGCGTCACCCCCAAAAAATTCACATCGGCGCTAATACAGTGATTGATGACAACTGTCTGCTGGATGCCAAGGGCGAGAACAACGAAGGAATTCGTATCGGTGCAGACTGCTTTGTCGGGCGTAACACCATATTGAGCTGCAAGAATGGCAACATCACGCTGGAGGATGGTGTCAATTTCGGGTTTAACTGCGAGGTTTTCTCGGGTTGTCAGGTCGTGGTTGAAGAGTCAGCCATTATCGGGGCTTACTGCTATCTGGTCGGTGGTGAAGGTTACGAAATGAAGCGCACCGGTTTGCCACTGGCTCATCAGCCTTTGCCCCATGACGGCACGGAGTTGCGGTTGAAGAAAGGGTGCTGGCTCGGCACGCATATCGTGGTTCTGAACCAGGTCACCGTGGGAGAGGGTTCTGTGATAGCGGCTGGCGCTGTTATTACCCGGGACACTGCAGACTTCTCTGTCAACGGTGGGGTTCCGGCCAAACAGCTATCCATGCGCCCCTGAAGGGGGTACCCGCTTGCCCCGTATGGTTGCGCAAACACCGGGCTGGTCCGTGTAGACCAGTTCGCCATTGGTGCCGGAATTCAGTTCGGCCGCATTCGCTTCATCTGTATCAATGTGCATTTCCAGGGCATAGCGCGGGCTGACTCTGACCGCCACATCCTGAAAAACCAGATCTCTGGGGCCTCCGCTGATGGCAACTTCAACCTCGTCTCCGTTATCGACGCCGAAAGCCCGGGCATCATCCGTGTGCATGTGAATATGGCGTCT
>JAUIAZ010000097.1 GCA_030427465.1 Gammaproteobacteria bacterium
CTGGTGGTTGCAGTGAACAAGATTGATAAGCCTGAAGCAGATCCTGACCGGGTTCGTAATGAACTGACCGCTCTGGAAGTTATTCCGGAAGAATGGGGTGGTGATGTGCAGTTCGTCAATGTGTCTGCTCACAGCGGGGAAGGTATTGATAACTTGCTTGAGTCGGTTCTGCTTCAGGCCGAACTGCTTGAGCTGACCGCAGTCCGCAATGCGCCAGGTAAAGGGGTGGTGGTAGAGTCGAGCCTGGACAAGGCCAGAGGCTCTGTCGCAACCTTGCTGGTGCAGAATGGTACCCTGCGTCAGGGTGACATTGTACTGGGTGGTGAGTTTTACGGACGTGTCCGTGCCATGCTGGATGAAACCGGTAAACCGCTGAAAGAGGCTGGTCCTTCCATTCCGGTGGAAATTCTGGGTTTGAATGGTGCGCCTGAAGCCGGTGACGAGTTCCAGGTTCTGCCGGACGAGAAAACGGCCCGGGAAGTAGCAGAGTTCCGGAAGGAAAAACAGCGGGAAGCCAGGCTGCAGCGTCAGGGCGGCGGGCCCAGCAGTCTTGAGTCCTTGTTCCAGAATATGGGCAAGGGTGAGGTGCGTGAACTGAACCTGGTCTTGAAGACCGACGTTCGGGGGTCTCTGGAAGCCCTGAGTGCGGCCCTTATGGACCTGGGTAATGACGAGGTTCAGGTCAAGATTGTTTCCTCTGGCGTAGGTGGAATCACCGAGACGGATGCAAACCTGGCGGTTTCAACCAGTGCGATTGTGATTGGCTTTAACGTTCGTGCCGATGGCGCGGCGCGAAAAGTGATCGAGCGCGAAGGCATTGAGCTGCGTTATTACAGCATCATCTATAACGTCATTGATGATGTTAAGAATGCCCTTGTCGGCCTTCTGGCTCCGGAATACCGCGAGGATATCGTCGGAACAGCCGAGGTCCGGGATACCTTCAAATCTCCGAAGTTCGGTCAGGTGGCCGGGTGTATGGTGCTTGAGGGTAATGTATACCGGAACAAGCCGATACGGGTATTGCGGGATAACGTGGTTATCTTCGAAGGTGAGCTGGAATCCCTGCGCCGCTTCAAGGATGACGTATCCGAAGTTCGGGCCGGTACAGAATGTGGTATCGGGGTCCGCAACTACGAAGTCAAGGTTGGCGACCTGATTGAGGTGTTCGACCGGGTTCGTGTTGAGCGGACGCTCTAGGGTAGGCAACAGGTCATGGCCAGAGATTTCAAGCGCACAGACAGAATCGGGGACCAGCTTCAGAAGGAGCTGGCTCTGATTGTTCAGCGTGAGCTGAAAGACCCTCGCCTGGGGATGATGACGATAAACGCCGTCAAGGTATCAAAGGATCTTTCCTACGCAGATATCTATGTGTCTGTTCTGGCCCTGGATGAAGGTGATGCCGAGGGCTTGCGAGAGCAGGCACTTTCAGTGCTTGAGCAGGCCAAAGGCTTTCTGCGGTCAGAACTCAGTCGCCGGGTGCAATTGCGTGTGATGCCGCAATTGCGCTTTCACTACGATACGGTGCTGCATGAAGCCAATCGGGTTGATGCACTGATCCGGCAGGCCCGCAAGCGTGACAGTGACCATGGGAATGGTGACTGAGCAGGTCTGTTGAGTATGAAGCAGAGCCGTCAGCGGGGCGGTAAAAGGTATCAGCGCGCGGTGAACGGCATCCTGGTGCTCGACAAGTCCCAGGGGTTGAGCAGCAATCAGGCTTTGCAGCAGGTTCGTCGCTTGCTTGGTGCCCGCAAAGGTGGACACACCGGCAATCTTGACCCGCTCGCGACCGGGGTGCTTCCGTTGTGTTTTGGTGAGGCCACGAAGTTCGGGCAGTTTTTGCTGGATGCTGATAAAGGCTATCTGGCGACGGCTGTCTTCGGTATGAAGACCGACACCGGGGACCGGACTGGTCAGGTAGTTGAAACCAGCGACGTTCCGGTTCTGGATGAGTCCACGGTAGATTCGGTTTTTCGGCAGTTCACAGGCGTGATCAGCCAGGTTCCTCCCATGTATTCCGCCCTGCGTCAGGGCGGCAAGCGTCTGTATGAGCTGGCCCGTGAAGGGAAGACGGTAGAGCGCCCGGCCCGTGAGGTGACGATTCATGGTCTCGAACGGGTGGAACTCAGTGGCGCGAAGCTGGTTTTCCGGGTCTCTTGCAGTAAAGGAACCTATGTCCGGACCCTGATTGAGGATATAGCTGTCGCGCTCGGTACGGTTGGGCATATGGCAGAGTTGCGTCGCGAGCAGAGCGGGCTTTTCACTGCGCAACAGCAAGTTACCCTGGACGGCCTGCAGGCGCTGGCGGAAACCAGTGAGACTCCGGAGCTGTTTGAGTCTATCCTGCGGGAGCAGGGGTATCTGCTACCTCTGGATGCCGGGTTGCAGGACTTGCCGAAGATTTGTCTGGAAAAGCAGCAGTCGGACTCGCTTATTCTGGGGCAAGCAGTTACAATACCCGACCTCGAAATATCACCGGCGTGGAGAATCTACCTGCACGATGGGAGATTCGCCGGGGTCGGAAAAACCGAAGAGGGTCAGCTCAGACCGACCCGGCTGGTTAGCCGGGAAGCGCTTGAGGCGTCCTGAACGGCTGGGGCAACTGTGAATATGCGCGGTTGTTACCTGATTTTATGGCATATTATTTTAGGAGAAAAAGATGGCACTATCGGCCGACGAGAAAGCAAGCATTCTGAAAGAGTATCAAACAAAAGAGGGGGACACTGGTTCTCCTGAAGTTCAGGTTGCCTTGCTGACGCATAACATCAACAAGCTTCAGTCTCACTTTCAATCGAACAAGCATGACCATCACAGTCGTCGTGGCCTGATTCGCATGGTTAACCAGCGTCGTAAGCTGCTTGACTATCTGCGCGGCAAAGACGTTGATCGTTATGCGGGACTGATCAAGCGTTTGGGTCTGCGTCGCTAATCTCGGATTTGTCAGTAGAAAAAGCCGAAGTGCTGCTGGTCACGGGAATATTCCTGTGGCTGGCAGCGCTTTTTTTTAATTTCAGAAACGCAAGAACCAGATCGAAGGTTATATGTTAAATCCAGTACGCAAGACATTCCAATACGGCAGTTCCACCGTCACCCTAGAAACCGGGCGTATTGCGCGCCAAGCCACTGGTGCAGTGCTGGTCTCGATGGACGATACTACGGTCCTGGTCACCGTTGTGGCAGAGAAAGAGGCCAAAGAAGGACGCGATTTTTTCCCGCTGTCTGTTCACTATCAGGAAAAGAGTTACGCCGCCGGTCGCATTCCCGGTGGTTATTTCAAGCGTGAAGGTCGCCCCAGCGAGAAAGAGACGCTGACTTCGCGACTGATCGACAGACCTATCCGTCCTATGTTTGCCGACGGCTTCATGAACGAAGTCCAGATCCTCTGTACGGTGCTGTCTGCCAATAAGGAAATGGATCCGGATATTGCTTCAATCATTGGAACCGCTGCCGCGCTGGAGATCTCAGGCGTGCCTTTCAACGGGCCTCTGGCAGCGGCACGGGTCGGTTACTCTGACACCGATGGCTATGTGCTGAACCCGAGCTTTACGCAGATTGCGGACAGCCGCCTGGATATGGTGGTAGCCGGTACAACTGATGCTGTTCTAATGGTTGAATCGGAAGCCCAGGAGCTGACCGAAGACCAGATGCTGGGTGCGGTTCTGTTCGCCCACGAAGAAATGCAGGTTGTGATCAATGCGATCAAGGAGTTCTCGGCCGAGGTCAACAACCCCAAGTGGGACTGGCAGGCGCCAGAAGTTGATACAGCGTTGCTGAACACCTTGCGCGACCAATACGGCAGCCGGATTGCGGAAGCCTACAGCATCAAGGAAAAAATGGCCCGTTACGCAGCGCTGGATGCGGTCAAGAGCGATGTCCAGGATGCGCTGTGCAGCGAAGAAGGCGGCTATGACTCAGAAAAAGTCAAAGGCTATTTCAAGAAAGTGGAAAAGGACACGGTGCGTGGTCGTATCATAGACGGACAGCCACGTATCGATGGCCGTGACAACAAGACGGTTCGTCAGATTGATGTGCAGGTAGGCGTGTTGCCCAATGTCCATGGATCTGCCTTGTTCACGCGCGGTGAAACCCAGGCGCTGGTGACCGCTACGCTGGGCACCATGCGGGATATGATGAACATTGATGCGCTTGAAGGGGAACGTAAGGACCCGTTCATGCTGCACTACAACTTCCCTCCCTATTCCGTGGGTGAAGTCTCCCGTATCGGTGGTGTAGGCCGTCGCGAAATCGGTCACGGCCGCCTGGCGCGACGCGGTGTGCAGGCAATGCTGCCAACCGTTGAAGACTTCCCTTATGCACTGCGTGTGGTTTCCGAGATCACAGAGTCTAACGGCTCAAGCTCTATGGCCAGTGTCTGTGGTAGCTCGCTGGCGCTGATGGACGCGGGTGTTCCCATGAAAGCCCCTGTTGCAGGTATTGCCATGGGGCTGGTGAAAGAAGGGGATCGTTTTGCTGTTCTGACCGATATCCTCGGTGATGAGGATCACCTGGGTGACATGGACTTCAAAGTGGCCGGTAGCGACAAAGGCATTACCGCGTTGCAAATGGATATCAAGATCAATGGTATCACTGAAGAAATCATGGAGATCGCGCTGGAGCAGGCTCTGAACGCGCGTCTGACCATCCTCGAAAGCATGAACGGAGTCCTGGCCACTTCACGCCAGGTTCTGGCTGACAGTGCACCGAAGATGGAAGTGATCAAGATTGATCCTGAGAAAATCCGTGACGTGATCGGTAAGGGCGGGGCGACCATTCGTGCGTTGTGCGAGGAAACCGGTGCTTCTATCGACATTGAAGATGATGGTACCGTCAGAGTTTACGCTGACAACAAGGCATCTGCCGATCTGGCGCTGTTCAAGATCCATCAGATTACGGCAGAAGCCGAAGTAGGCGAGGTCTATAAGGGCCGTGTTGAACGCATTGTTGACTTCGGTGCTTTCGTCAACTTCCTGCCAGGTAAAGATGGTCTTGTACATATTTCCCAGATCGCCCCGGAGCGTGTGGAAAGTGTGGGTGACTATCTGAAAGAAGGCGATCACGTCGTTGTGAAGGTGCTCGATGTAGATGCCCGCGGACGTGTGAAACTTTCTATCAAGGAAGTGTCCGACGAGGAAAAAGCTGAGTTCGAAGAGGCCTGAGCCTTTCAACCGGCAACAGGATAAGCCAGCGTTATCGCTGGCTTTTTTGTTTTTGTGCAAGGTGCCTCCGGTTGCAAGTAAGCAGCCAGTGTCTAAGCTGTTGGTATAACAAAATACTTCCGGGACTGTTTTCCGGTGGATAACAAGAATGGCCAACATTCGCCCCACGGCGCGGTATTCCCTGAAAAGCATACTCATTTTGCTTTTTGGTGGTTTGCTCATAATCACAACCATCCTGCTCTCTTGGGTACTGACTTCCATTGCCCGCAACAGCCTGCTGAGCGAACAGAAAATTGCCATGGAGGCGCTGGCGACCCAGGCCGCCAACCGTTTTGACAATAATCTTGCCGAGCGCGTTCGGGAACTGCGTACGGTTGCGTCGATCCGACGGGCTGGCGGATTGCTTCTGCAGAACAAGGGCCAGGCACGTGCCTGGTTGAATAACCTCCGCACCAGTTATCCGCTCTATGCCTGGATTGGCTATGCCGATACCAAAGGTGAGGTCCAGGTGAGTTCCGGCGGTCTGCTGGAAGGTGCGAGCGTTGCAGAGCGCCCCTGGTTCAAGGCCGGGCTGGAAGGTGTGTTTATCGGAGACGTTCATAAGGCCTTGCTGTTGGAGTCACTGTTGACACCCCGCGATAACCCTTGGCGCTTTCTGGATGTTTCGCTACCGGTCACAAACGCTGACGGGGATGTGGTCGGCGTACTTGGAGCACACCTGAGTGACGACTGGTTTACGCTGATCTCCAATGATGTGCTGAAAGCCACTTTGCGCTACAAGCCGGTAGAAGCCATTTTGCTGGATAAGGACGGCGAAATCGTAATGGCACCAGAGGGCTTCCAGGATGCGAAAGCGCTACATGAACTGGCCCCTCCGAGAGATGCGCTGGCCCCGGTTTCCAAAGTGGCCAGCCTGAATGGGGAAAGTGACTATCTGATGGCCTTTCTGGCTCCCTCCCAGCACCCGAATCTACAGATGCTGGACTGGATGCTGGTTGTCCGGCAGCCGCGGGGTGTGGCTTTCGAAGGCATACTCGAACTGCAGGATACAGTGCTGCAGGTCGGTCTGCTGTTGCTCCTGGCATCAATCTTTTTGGCGGTCGGTTTTTCAGTCTGGATCAGTCGCCCCTTACGTAGCGCCGCTGCAGGTGCGCAACGCTTTACTGAGACACGTGAGGTGCCTGACATTCTGGAAGCCCGTTATCTCGAGGGGGCTGAGCTGCTGCAGTCACTGAAGGTGCTGATGACGGATATCCGGGAGTATGAGAATGAACTGGAAGACAAAGTCGAGCAGCGAACGGAGGAACTCGCCAATAGCCTGAAGCAGATTGAAATCAATGAGCGCCAACTGCGTACCATCACCGATAACCTGCCGGTCCAGATTGCCTACATTGACGTCAGCCTGCGTCACGTCTTTTACAACTCCGCCTACGAGACGGCTCTTGGGCTAGCGGATGATTCAGCGCTTTGGAAACCGCTGCAGGAGATCTTGCCGGAAGAACGTTATCTGCTGTTTTTGCCCTACATTGAGCAGGCGCTGGCTGGTAACCGGGCCAAGTTTGAGTTTCCTCAGCTGATTGAAGGCAAACCCCGCATTCTTGAGTGTCAGTACATTCCGGATATTGCTGCAGGTGGTGAGGTGTCGGGCTTTTTTGTCATGATGAGCGATATCACGGATCTGCGTGAGCAACATCAGCGATTACAGTGGCAGGTGCAGCATGATTCCTTGACTGGGGCTCTGAACCGTCAGGGGCTGCAGGTTATTCTGGAGCTGGCGCTGGAAAGAGCGTTCAGGTACCGCTCGGGAATGGCACTTATGTTTATCGACCTGGATCGTTTTAAAGCCGTCAATGACACCTATGGACATGCGGTGGGTGACGAGGTGCTCAAGGCAACGGTGCAGCGAACCCGGGAAGTTTTGAGGAAAAGTGACAGCGTTGCCCGGATTGCCGGCGATGAGTTTGTGGTGGTGCTTGAGAATCTGCAGGAGCCAGAACGCAACGCAACCCAGGTGGCGCGCTCGATTCTGGACAGCCTGAATGAACCTTTGCAGGTGGGTACCGCAGATCTCCGTATACAGGGGAGTATCGGGGTGGCCTGCCTGGACGGCCAGTACCGTGTGGATAAGGAGGAGCTGCTGAAACTGGCGGATGAAGCGATGTACGAGTCCAAGAATGCCGGGCGCAATCAGTATCGTATTCTGACGCTCTCCAAGCCCCTGGAGCGCGAGTCTGATGCGGAAAAGCGTTAGGGGGCTCGGATAGCCCCCCGGTGGCTGGCTTACCCTCCGAGGTAGGCCTTGCGGACATCTTCGTTGGTGAGCAGGGCTTTGCCGCTGTCCTGCATCACAATGTGACCGTTCTCCAGGACATAACCCCGGTCTGCCAGCTTCAGGGCCTGGTTGGCATTCTGTTCGACCAGGAAGATGGTGACGCCTTCCTCACGCAGCCGCGCGATGATTTCAAATATCTGTGCAATGATGATCGGAGCCAGTCCCAGTGAGGGCTCATCCAGCAACAGCAACTTCGGTTTGCTCATCAGGGCACGTCCGATGGCGAGCATCTGCTGCTCCCCCCCACTCATGGTGCCACCCCGCTGATAGAGGCGTTCCTTGAGTCGCGGAAACAGCGAGAAGACATGTTCCTGTTCACGCTCGATGCTTTCTGCCGATTGATAGAAGCCCCCCATGTGAAGGTTTTCTTCTACAGTCAGTGCCGGGAAGATACGGCGGCCCTCGGGAACCACAGCAATACCACTCTGCATGATGTCACTGGTCTGTCGTTTGGTGATGTCTTCCCCCAGGAAGCGAATGCTCCCGGAAGAGGCCTGTGGCATGCCACACAAAGTCATGAGCAAGGTGGTTTTTCCGGCACCGTTGGCGCCGATCAGGGTAACAATTTCCCCCTGATTGACGGTCAGGCTGACACCGTGCAGTGCTTCGACGAGGCCGTAATGTGTATGAACGTCCTTGAACTCCAGCATCAGCTTTCCCCCAGATAGGCTTTGATAACGTCCGGGTTTGCCTTGATATCGTCCGGCGCCCCGCTAGCCAGGGGTGTACCCTGATTCACCACATATATCCGGTCAGAAATGCCCATAACCAGCCCCATATCGTGTTCTATGAGCAGCACAGAGACGTTATAGCAGTGACGGATGGAAAGGATGAGTTCATCAAGGTCCTTGGTTTCCCGGGGGTTCAGACCCGCAGCAGGCTCATCCAGCAAAAGGATATCCGGCTCAGTAACCATGCATCGGGCAATTTCCAGGCGTCGCTGCTGGCCGTAGGCCAGTGTGCCCGCTTCCCGGTTGGCAAATTCGAGCAGGTCGACTTTACGCAACCAGTAAGCCGCTCGTTCCATGGCTTTGTCTTCCTGGCGGCGATACGCTGGCGTCTTGAACAGCCCCGAGAGCAGGTTGGTGTTCAGGTGCCGGTGCTGCGCAACCAGCAGGTTTTCAATCACCGTCATCTTGTTGAAGAGACGGACGTGCTGAAAGGTCCGGACCATTCCCAGCCGGGAAATCTTGAAGTCCGGCAGATTGTGGATGGCCTGGCCATTGAAAGTGATGGCGCCAGCAGTGGGGCGATAGAAGCCACTAATGCAGTTGAATACGGTCGTTTTGCCTGCCCCATTCGGCCCAATGATGGAGACGATCTCATCCTGGTTGACCTCCAGAGAGACACCATTGACGGCCAGCAGGCCACCAAACTGCATGGATATGCCATTAACTGAAAGCATCAGGCCGCCTCCTTGAGTTCAATGCGGGGGCGTTTCATGGGCAGCAGTCCCTGAGGACGCCAGATCATCATGAGGACCATCATCAGACCAAAGAGCAGCATGCGGTATTCCTGAAACTCCCGGGCGAGCTCTGGCAGGATGATCATGAGTGTTGCAGCCAGTATGACGCCAAGCTGGCTACCCATGCCGCCCAGAACGACAATCGCCAGGATGATTGCGGATTCGATGAAGGTGAAGGATTCCGGGCTGATAAAGCTTTGTCGGGCGGCAAAGAAGCAGCCGGCAAATCCGGCAAAGGTGGCACCCAGGGTGAATGCAGACAGTTTGATGCCGGTGCGACTCAGCCCCAGAGAGCGACAGGCAATCTCATCCTCGCGCAGGGCTTCCCAGGCCCGGCCAACAGGCATACGGGTGAGGCGGCGAATCACAAATACAGTAATCAGGCAAAGAATCAGGGCGAGTACATAGAGGAAAACGACCTTGGTGGCGGAGTCATAATCCAGTCCGAAGAATTCGTGAAAAGGCAGGTTCCCTTCCTCTTTGGCGCGACGACTGAACTCCAGTTGGACGATGTCGAATTCCGGCTCAAATTGCACGGCGGGCATCGTTGGTTTGGGGATGCTGCCGATCCCGTTAGGGCCTCCAGTGAGACTGGTCAGGTTGTTCAGAAAGATACGGATGATCTCACCGAATCCGAGCGTTACGATCGCCAGATAGTCTCCTCGAAGGCGTAACACCGGGAACCCGAGCAGGAAACCGAACAGGGCGGCCAGCAGTCCGGCAATGGGCAGGGCGGCCCAGAAAGAAAAGCCGAAATACTGGTACAGCAATGCGTAGCTGTAAGCGCCCACCGCATAGAAAGCGACATAGCCGAGGTCGAGCAGACCGGCCAGGCCGACGACGATATTGAGGCCGAGACCCAGCATGACGTAGATCAGTACGAGCGTGGCGAGGTCAATAGACCCTCGGGATGCCCAGAAAGGCCAGATAATGGCCAGACCAATCACCAGGAACAACAGGCCTTTCTCCAGTTGACCGCGCTTCTGGTCCGACAGGCCGCTGACCGGGTTTGCCGGCAGTGACTGCTTGATGCCACTCAGGCCGTTGCTCAATTGGCTCTTGAACAATTGGGTCAGAAAAACAGCCAGCATACCGCCGCTTATCAGCATCCAGGTCTCCGCGTCGGCACCTTCTATGGCCAGGGAGGTGCCTTCACTGACCAGTTTCAGGCCCAGCAGTGGCACGGACAGGGCGCCGGTGACCAGCGCACAGAAGATCGCAAAGGGGAGGTTTTCTCTCATATTTTTTCCACCTCAGGCTTGCCGAGGAGCCCGGTAGGGCGGAATAGCAGAATCAGAACCAGCAGGCCGAAAGCGACCACATCTTTGTACTCCGTGGTGAAATAAGCTGCGGTCATGCTTTCGGCAATACCCAGGATCATGGCACCCAGCATGGCGCCGGGAATACTGCCTATGCCGCCAAGGACCGCGGCGGTAAAAGCTTTCAGACCGGCAATAAATCCGATGAAGGGGTTGGCTACGCCGTATTGCATGCCCAGCAGCACGCCCGCAACGGCGGCAAGGGCAGCACCGATCACAAAAGTGGCCGATATCACCCGGTTGGTGTTGATGCCCAGGAGGCTGGCCATACCGATGTCCTGACTGACCGCGCGGCAGGCCTTACCCATGCGTGATCTGGCAATGAAGAGGGTCAGGGCTGTCATGGAAACGAAGGTGACGACGAAAATCAGTAATTGCATGTAAGACAGTGAGGCCTGGAAGCCATCTTCCGGCCCGAAGGTCCAGCCACCGGTGACCAGTGATGGCATGGCCAGATCCCGGGAGCCTTGTCCGAGGCGGACATAGTTTTGCAGGAAAATCGACATGCCGATGGCGGATATCAGCGGGATCAGCCGGTTACTGCCACGAAGGGGCCGGTAGGCCACCCGCTCCAGGCTCCAGCCGAAGGCGCTGGATACCAGTACGCTGCTCATGAGGGCGAACAGGAAGACCACCGGCAGATACTCGATGCCGAGCATGGCGAGGGCGGTTATCGCCAGAAAGGCAACATAGGTCCCGATCATGTATATCTCGCCGTGGGCAAAATTGATCATGCCGATGATGCCGTAAACCATGGTGTATCCGATCGCGATGAGCGCGTAGGCACTACCAAGCGTCAGACCGTTGAGTAATTGCTGGATGAAGTAGAGCAGGCTTTCCAGGTTCATGAGAGGATCCGCTGATAATAAAACACCCCCTGGCCTTTCGGGCAGGAGGTGCTGGTCGCAATGGGCTTATTTTGCAGTGGTCTTGGTGCCGTCTGCGTGCCAGGTGTAAATCTCAAAGTCAAAGGCCTTCAGGTCGCCCCGGTTATCGAAACCGATCTCGCCCATTGGCGTTTTGAACGTGTTCTCACGCAGGTACTCTTGAAGAGCAGCCGGCTCCCGCGAGCCGG
>JAUIAZ010000484.1 GCA_030427465.1 Gammaproteobacteria bacterium
GACCGGCCGCTGCGCGACAGGCGGCGATCAGGTGGTCCTCATGGCTGTGTACGCCGCCCGGTGACAACAGGCCGAAGATATGCACGGCCCCGCCGGCCTCTACCGCTTTGTCGACTGCGGCGGCCACGACTTCATGTTCGGCAAAACGGCCTTCCTCTATGTCCTTGCTGATCCGGGTCAGGCTCTGGTAAAGCACGCGGCCGGCGCCCAGGTTCATGTGTCCGACTTCTGAGTTGCCCATCTGGCCTTCGGGCAGCCCGACTGAGAGACCGGAAGTCTGGATCAGCGTGTGGGGACGTTCTTGCAGCAGTTTGTCCCAGAACGGCGTATGCGCATTGGCAATGGCATTGTTCTGGGTTTCGACGCGGTGCCCCCAGCCGTCGAGAATAATCAGCATGGTCGTTGAACGTGATTGCATAATTCGTCCTGTGTGACTCGATAAACCTGCCCCGCAGTTTACCCTGAATTGAGGGGTTTTGTCCTGAAATGACGACGACTCGGCCGCCTTTCGGTTCCCGAGTCGCAGGGGGCTGTGTATAATCTCGCGATTTGAAACGGTTGCCCTTTGCGCTGGCCCTGACTTTGGGCGTGCGGAACGGGTATCCAGTCAGGCAATCGAGACAAGCAATCAAGGTGTAGTGAAAGCATGGACAGGTTTGTGGAATTTGTGGTCAACCACTGGGAGCTATGCGCCCTGTTTGTTGCCATCCTGGTGGCATTGATTGTTGTTGAGCGGCAGCGGGGTGGCAAGGCGGTTACGCCACAGCAGACTGTCCTCAAGCTGAACCGGGATGAAGCCGTCGTCGTGGATGTGCGTGACAAGAAAGACCTGACAACCGGAGTGATTGCCGGGTCGGTGCATATTCCGTACACCGCCATCAAGGACCGCAGCAGTGAACTGGAGAAACACCGCAGCCGGAATATCATCGTGGTCGATAAAATGGGTCAGCATGCCGGTGCCGTGGCCAAGACACTGAAGGCAGCGGGCTTTGAAAATGTGGAGCGAATGAGTGGGGGTATCATGGAATGGCAAAACGCCGGACTGCCCCTGAAACGCAAGTAGGCGTCTGGTTTACCAGCGCAGGAACTGATAACCGAGAGAACCGTTATGGCAGAAGAACAAGCACCCAAACAGCCGGTATTTGCATTGCAGCGTCTTTACCTGAAAGACCTGTCTTTCGAATCGCCAAACTCACCTGGCATTTTCCAGGGTGAGTGGAAGCCTCAGGTCAACATGGATCTGAACACAGAAAATGAAAAGCTCAGCGACAACCAGTGGGAAGTCAGTCTGACTCTGACCATCACTTCCAAGGTGGAAGACAAGACGGCTTTCCTGATTGAAGTCCAGCAGGCGGGAGTCTTCCTGATTGACGGTCTGGAACCTCAGCAACTGGCACAGACTCTGGGTGCTTTCTGCCCCAATATTCTGTTCCCTTACGCCCGTGAAGTGGTGGACAGTCTGGTTGTGAAGGGTAGCTTCCCGGCTCTGATGTTGCAGCCGGTTAATTTCGATGCGATTTATGCCGATGCGGTAAGACGCCGCCAGGCTGAAGCCGAAAGTGCCGGTGCCACCAAGCAGTAAGCCGCCAGATTGGTGAGTCGGGTCGTTCTCCGCGACCCGCTCCCGCTCGCTGAAAGAGTCCATGTTTCATCTTGCCCTGCACGAACCTCAGATTGCGCCCAACACGGGGAATCTGATCCGACTGGTTGCCAATAATGGCTGCCACCTCCATCTCATTGAGCCCCTCGGTTTTGATCTGGAAGAGCGCAAGCTGCGTCGCGCCGGTCTCGACTATAAAGATCTCAGTCGGGTGTCGCGTCATGCTGACTATGCGACCTTTTGCTCCGCAATCGAAGCGCTGGAGGGCCACCTGACCATCTATGCCCTGACCACTAAAGGGCAGAGGAACTATGCGGAAGTACAGTATGCTCCGGGCGATGTCCTGCTTTTTGGTTCAGAGACTTCGGGCTTGCCAGATGCCATTCGCAACAGCCTGCCGGACTCGCAGCGCCTGCGTATTCCCATGGTCGGGCAGAGCCGTAGTTTGAACCTGTCGAATGCCGTTGCTCTGGTAAGCTATGAAGCCTGGCGGCAGCAAGGCTTTCCTGGTGGTCACTGACCCGCTACGGGCTCTTCTTTTTCCATATCCAGGTGACGCGGATCCAGCTCGGCAATCAGTGGGGATATCGGGGGAGAGGCCACAAAAGGCTGCACTTCTTCTGGCTCCACTGCCGGGCGTTGCTGGCGGCG
>JAUIAZ010000485.1 GCA_030427465.1 Gammaproteobacteria bacterium
GCTCAGCCTTCGAATGAGGATCGATCTGAGCTGGTCATGATGGACCCCTCGACGAATTGTCATCAGGATTCAGATACAGCAAGTTCTGAGGCTCCGACCGCTCATGAAGTGGATGACAGCTCAGGTTGCTGTGCGGGCTCTTGCTTATGTCACATTGCCGGGTGCCAGTTACCCGCCATGATACCCAAATCGGGTCTCAGCGTTTTTCCCGCCCCGGCTGCCTTCTCACCCCTGATGTTGAGCGGGTCTGCTTTGCCCCGCTTTTCCAGTCCGCCCATCCGGCCTCCCCGCCAACAAGCCTGACACCAGCCCGCGAAAATAGTCGTCGCGGAAATTTGCGTAACCTTATCACGGCCCCTTGGCTGAGATTCGCTGTCAGGAGAAGACTTTGAACATCAATACACTGCGTAATGGCCTGGCGATACTGCTGGCATCCTGGGCCCATTTGACGCCCGCTGTGGCGGAAACGGGCGCTTTGTCTCTGCAAGAGGCCGTTGATCTGGCCCTGAACAATGACCCAGGCACACAGGTTCGACAGGCTGCAAAAGCCCGCTATGAGGCAACTGCGGAAGCGGCCCTGTTGTACCCGGACCCGGTGATCAGCCTGGGTGTGGCGAATTTGCCGACCGATACCTTCGATTTCGATCAGGAGCCCATGACGCAACTGCAGGTGGGTGTCAGTCAGATGTTCCCCCGGGGTGACAGCCTGTCCTTAAAACAACGCCAGCAAAGTCTGCTGGCGGGTCGTGAAAAAGAATTGCTGGCAGACCGACAGGCCCTGATTCAGCAGGAAGTGGGCAGTCTCTGGCTGGATCTTTACCAGGCCGAGGAAAGTATCACGCTGATCGAGGCTTCCCAGCAGTTACTGGCACAGTGGCAAGCCTGGACCGAGGCCACCTATGCCTCCGGTTTCTCCGGCCAGCAGGAAGATATTCTGAGTACTGAACTGGCCATACTGAGACTGAATGAGAAGCGGCTCGATCTGCAGCAGACCCGGATCGATGTCGCGTATCGCTTGCGCCAGTGGTTGGGTGATGGGCTTCCGGACTGGCCCGGACAAAGCGACGATCGCTGGAGCCAGGGGTCTCCGCCCTTATTGAGCTCGGCGAGTCAGGCGGCTTTGAACCAGGCACGGGCAGCGGGGCGAATGTCTGCGCAATTGACTCAGCACCCGGCCATCCAGGCTCTGGAAACCCAGCGGGAAAGCAAAGCCGTGGAAGTTTCTCTGGCCGAACAGGAAGCGAAGCCGCTCTGGGGCTTGAATGCGGGGTACGGCTATCGGGACGAAGACCGTAGCGGAAGAAATCTGGCCGATTTCGTCTCGCTTGGCGTGCGGGTTGAAGTGCCTCTGTTTTCGCGGGTGCGCTCACAGCATTCAGTGCGGGCTGCCCAGGCGGAGTCCCGCGAGATTCAGGCACAACAGGACCTCTTGCGTCAGCGCATGAGCGCGCAACTGCTGACCGCCCTGAATCGCTATGAACAATATGCCCGGCAGGCAGCCTTCTATGAGAACGATTTGCTGATCAAACTGGCGGAACAAACCGAAACACTGACTGCGGCCTACAGCAATCGCGAAGGCGCGTTAGGGCAGGTCATGCAGGCACAGCTGGCGGAACTGGATGCCAGGCTGGCCTTGCTGAAGCTGCAGGTGGCGCAATCCCGTCAGCGAGTTGTGTTGCAATACCTAACCACCCAGATGCCGATGAACACGCAAGGGGACAAGCCATGAAAATCATCGTCCTGTTAATAATCGGCGCGCTTCTGGGTGCCGGATTCACCTTCTTTGGCAAACCGCTGTTGCAGGGTCTGGATGACATGACCGGGGGTGAAACCACTGAAGAGAACCAGCCGCTGTACTGGGTCGCTCCCATGGACCCAAACTTCCGGCGCGATGGGCCCGGAAAAAGCCCCATGGGGATGGACCTCATACCGGTGTATGCCGAAGATGAATCCGGCGATGCCGGGGGTGTGGAGATTCCGGGGCATGTGCAACAGCAGATCGGGGTCAGAACCGAGGCGGTTGAGCCGCGTGTGCCGTCACAGGCCATCCGTTCTTTGGGAATCATCCGTTACGACGAGCACGAAATCGTGCACATTCATCCGCGGGTCACTGGTTGGATTGAAGAGCTGTTTGTGCGTGCCGAGGGTGATCCGGTGAAGCGCAACGATCCGGTGTATCAGATCTATTCCCCGGAACTGGTCAGTGCCCAGGAAGAGCTGGTACTCGCCCTGAATCGTCAGAACCG